>JANNAJ010000517.1:0-1611 GCA_031384285.1 Verrucomicrobiota bacterium | reverse complement strand
CGAGCTTGGTCAGCTTCGCCTGCGCGTCGGCCGTGCGGCGGAGGGCCGGCGGCACCTTGCCCTTGTGCTGCGTGCCCTTGTGCATGCCCTTGAGCAGCGCGTCCAGGCCGTCGGCGAAGACCTCGTAGCACTTCGAGCAGCCGAGCCGTCCGCTCTTCTTGAAATCGGCTTGGGTGAAGCCGCAATCCGGGCAGACGACCTCCGCGCCGGTGGCGGTGGTGGCCTCCTCCATCTTCTGCGCCGCGCCGAGGCCGAGCAGCAGGTCGGCGAGCGAGAAGCCCGTGGGGTCGTTCACGCCCTTCTCCTTCGCGCAGGCCTCGCACAGGTCCACCTTCTTGACCTGGTTCTCGACGATCTGGGTCAGGTGGACGGTGGCCGCGGCCTTTTTGCAGACTTGGCATCGCATAACGCAGTGGCCGCAAATTCAGGGGCAAACAGGGCCAAGTCAAGGCACGCAGCGGACGGGCTGTCCCCGGGATCCGGATCCGTGATCAGAAAACCAGGAACGGAGCCCGGCGCCGTCAGGCGAAGGCGGCCGGCCACACCACGCGGCCCGAGGCGTCGCGCTCGAACGGCGCATGCCCGGTCACCGCATCGATCGGCACCGGGCCGTACACGTGAGGGAAGAGCTCGGTGCCGCCGCTGGTGTTCTCCCGCTTCAACGGCGACCCGCCCAGCTCCGACTCCTCCACCGCGAGGAGGACGAGGCCGGTCTTCCCGGCATAGTAGCGGTCGGCGACGCCTTGGACCTGATGGCGCTCGGAGAAATGGATGAACCCTTCGGCGGCGAGGTCGGGGCTGGCGAACGAGCCGCCCTGTCGAGCAGCGGCCCAATCAGCGGCTTCGGCGATGCGATAGATCATGGGGATGGGACCGGTTCGAGGACGATCTTCGCGTCCGGACCGGACGAGACTCCGATCCGCTGCGGAAAGGATGCAAGCGCTGGATCGATCCATGGGTGTGATCGGAAGTGGTGGACAATGATGTGGCCCTGGCGGGCCGAGATCATGCCGTCGAGGTCCGGGTGGAACGGGTCGACTGCCGGTCGGGGCGGATGGCTCGCCCGCCGCTCCAGGTGCGCCGGGAACGCTCTCTCGGGAAGGTGCGCGGCCGGTGCCGAAGCTCGGCGGCAAGTTGCCGCCGAGCACGGCCAAGTTGGCCGTTCCCCCCGGATCAAACGTGAGCGTTCTTTACGTGGGTCGCTCCGCGCTACCTATGTCCGCCACTTCTGATCGCACCCATCGGTCCATGGTCGGAAGCCGGGCTGCCCGATGCCGGGTACCGTCGCGTTTACGCTGCCTTTACAATTCTTTCGTCCGGCGCACACACGGCCTTAACGCCGGTCCCGTCCGATGGTGACCGATCGGCGCCGCGAGGGAATGGTTGTAATCGCGGGCCGGGTCGGTCGGTCATCTACGGCACGTCCCACATCATGAACTTGAAGACCTCTCTCCGCGGCCTCGGCGCTCTGCTGGCCGTCACGTTGTCGGCGCTCGCGCTGCTTTCCCAGGTGCCGGACGGGCCGTCGCGCGGTGGTCCTGGCGGTCCTGGCGGTCCTGGCGGTCCGGACGGCCCCGGGGGCCCGGGCGGGTTCGGTCGGCCAGGAGGCCC
>JANNAJ010000494.1:0-4376 GCA_031384285.1 Verrucomicrobiota bacterium | reverse complement strand
GGGTGCATTCCCGGCGCACCCAGAGCGGCGGGCGAGTCGCCCGACAAAACTCCGGTGGCCCGTTCCACCCAAACTTCAGCGACATGGTTTCGGCTGAACGCCTCCCGGCAAAATAGCCGTCCCGATCCGCTAGGTGCCGCCCGTGTCCGGGCGCCCAGGCCTCACTTCTCCACCTGGTAGACCTGCACGCGTCCCCATGCGGGCCAGACGCCGTCCTTGCGCTGCGGTTGACCGTTCGCGCCGGCCAAGACGAGCGACCTGCCGTCGGCGGTGAACCGGGCGTGGGTGATCCGCTTCTTGGTGTCCAAGGAATGGACCAAGGCTCCGTCCGTGGCCGAGAAGAGCGCGGCGTTCCAGGTCCCCTGCGCTTGTCGTCCGGCCATCAGGAAGTGCGTCCCGTCCGGATGCCAGGCCACCGACTCCATCAGACCGGACCCGTGCTGGCCGTCCTTGATCTGGTCGATCTTCTCGCCTTTCCGCCAATCCCAGCGTTGCCAGGTCATCTTGCCGTTCCCGGCCATCGGATCCCCCATCGGGCCCATGCCGCAGCCGAGCAGCACGTTGCCATCGGGCGAGAACGCGAGTCCGTAGATGCCGCCGCAGTAGTGGTGCGTCTTGGTCGTGCCCCACGAGGTGAAATCCGGCGACGTCCAGCGCGCGACCGGTTTGCCGGCGTCACCGGACCACAGGTCCCAGACCCGGACCTCGCCGAGCATGTTCGCCGCGGCGAGATACCGGCCCTCGGGGCTGAAGGCGCTGCTGAGGACCGGCGGCGTGTGGGCGAACTCCGCGACCGACCGACCGGTGAGCGTGTCGAAGACCTTCACCGACGGTTCGGTCTCCGCCGCCGGTTCGTACCGCCAACCGCCCGCCACGTACTGGCCGGTGGTCGACGCGAGCCGTTGTCCATCGGGCGAAAGCGCGAGCTGCCAACTCCAGAACGCATGGGCCTGGACGCGCAGACGACACCGACGCGTCGCCGTGTCGTGCCAGAGAAGCTGGCCGTCGTAGCCGCCCGAGATGAGGGTCTGCCCGTCCGGCAGCAGCACGCAGCCGCTGGCGAAGGATCCGTGCTTTTCTTCGAAGGCCTCCGTCTTGCCGTCGGCGAGGTCCACCGAATGGACCGTGCCGTCCGCGCAGGTGGCGAAGGCCCGCGTGGCGTCCGACGGGATCGCCAGACCGAGCACGCCGGTCGGCAGCTTGTGGTCGTGGCCGAGGGTGAGTTTCATGGGATCAGGCGAGCAGGTCGCGGATCGGTTCGGCCTTGTCCTCGACGCGGTGGAAGGTGGGCATCCCGGGCAGGTCGTACTCCGCGTGCGGATCGATGCCGAGCGCGGTGAAGATGGTCGCGAAGAGGTTCTGCTCGTTGTGGGCCTTGCCGTCGACATCCACGCCGTCGATGTCGGTCGCGCCGGTGACGACGCCGCGCTTCAGGCCGCAACCGGTCATCATCATGCTCCAAGCGTTCGGATAGTGGTCTCGTCCGCGGGCCGGGTTCAGCCACGGCGTGCGGCCGAACTCGCCCATCGCCACGACCAGCGTCGAATCCAGCAGGCCGCGCTCCTCGAGGTCGTTGACCAGATGGAACAGCACGCGGTCGAGCTCCGGGACGAGCATCTGGTGGATCTCGTGCTGGAACACGTGGTTGTCCCAGTTCATGCCGTTGGCGACCATGACGAAGGGCGCGCCGTGCTCGACGAGATGCCGCGCCATCAGCGCGTGCTGCGCGAAGCTTCCGGGGCCGTAGCGCTCGCGGTCCTTCGGCGGGAGCTTGTCCACGTCGAAGAGGTCCGCGCTGGCCGACATCCCGCGCATCCGCTCGAAGGCCGCGTTCTGGCTGCGCGCCACGCCGCTCCGCCGGTCCCGGGCGAACTTCGCCGTCAGGAACTTCCTCAGGGCCTCGCGCGATTCCCGGTCATGCTCCGGGATGGTGTCCGCCGCCGCCGTCACCAGCCGCGAGTAGTCGCCGCCGACACGCACCGGCGCGTGCTCCGCGCCGAGCCAGCCGGCCCAGTTGCCCGCCTTGAAGGCCTCGAACTCGTTCCCGCCCGGGATCGGGTCGATGAAGACGAAGTTCGGCACCGGCGAATCGAGCTGCCCCATCGCCTGCGACAAGGCGCTGCCCAAGGTCGGCCGCGTGAACCCGGCGCGCTCCGGGTTCCCCCGCTGCAGCAGCGTGATGGCCTGGAGGTGCTCGGTCTGCGCCGTCTTCATGTTGCGCACGATGTTCAGGCGGTCCGCGATGCCGGCGCACCGCGGCATCAGCGACGAGAAATGGACCCCCGGGATCTGGGTGGGCATGCTGCCGAAGGGGCCTCCGGACGGGCGTCCCGGCTTCGGGTCCCATGTCTCGAACTGGCTCGGCGCGCCGCAGAGCCAGAGCAGGATGCAATGCTTCTGCGCCCGCTTGGTCTCGGCGGCGAAGACCGGGTTCTGGAACAGACCGGTGAAGCTCGAGACGGTCGCCAGCGCACCGCCGGTGAGGCCCTTCAGGAACAGGCGACGATGCAGCGCGTGCTCGTCGGGGCGGCAGCGGCCGGGTGGAAGTCCAGGGGTTCCAGGTTCCATGGTCAGGGCATCGTCAAGGATTCCGCGCTGGTCAGCAGCGCCCACAACAGGTCGCGCACGCCGTCGGCCGGCGGATCGCTCCGTCCGGCCAGCAGTGCCACCGCCTGCGCCGCTTCGTCCGCGTCCGGCATGCGGTCGTGCGCCGCGAGGAAGGCCTCGCGCACCCGCGCCGCCGGATCCGGCAAAGCGGCCAACCGCGCCACCGTGCCGGACGCCACGGGCTTCAGGATCTCGCCCAACGCCGGCGACCGGGTCAGGAACTGCGCCTGCTGGAAGGTGGCGTTGTAATCCTTCGGCATCACCTCGGGGATGGCGGCGACCACGGCCTTGCGCAGGGCGTCCTCGTCCGGCGCCAGACCGGCGGCGACACGCCACGAACGCGCCAACTGCTCCGCCGAGAGCGGTCGCTCCGACGCGCCGGCGAAGACTTCCGGCGCCGCTTCTGTCGCACCCAGAGCGTACGGACGGCTGAGCACGATGCCGCGCACGAGGCGCCGGATGTCGTGCCGGTGCGACGCGAAGTCCTGGGCCAGCCAATCGAGCAGCTCGGGATGGCTCGCGACGTTGCGGGCGTTCATCTCGTCGGCCGGATGCACGATGCCGCGGCCCATCAGCGCGGCCCACATGCGGTTCACGAACGCCCGGGCCAGCAGAGGATTCCCCCGCGTCGCGGCGTCGGCGAAGGCCTCGCGCCGCGAGGACTTCGGCACCCGCGCCTTCGCCTTCGGATCCACGTACAGGTCGTCGCGATCTTCCGGCATCTCGCCGTCCGCAGGCCGATTCTCCTCCACGGTGCGGCCGCCCAGCAACGTCACCACGGCCGGTTGGGATTCCTTCTTCAGGTTCGTGAAGTTCACGAAACCGCCCACCGCGGATTCCGCGACCGAGGAACCGCCATCGACGTTCTTGCTCCGGTTGTACGCCGCGACCAGGCCCCAGTAATGCGCCTGCTTGATCTCGCGGGCCAGCGGATGGTCATGGCATTGCGCGCAGTCGATGCGCGTGCCGTACACCACCGGCGCGACGGCCTCGGCGATGGCCTGGTGGTCGTTGCGCCGCTCGTAGAGGAACCACGACGCACCGCGGTCGGCCTCCGATCCCGGACGCGCCACGAGCATCCGGCGCACCGTCTCGTCCCACGGCCGCTCCGAGCGGAAGGCGTCCTCGAGGAACGTCCACCAACCGTTCTGCCGGCGGCGGTCCTCGTGGTTGTCGCGTTTCGGTCGTCCCATCAGGAAGACGTCCCACAGCTCGCGCATCCGGACGGGATAGCCGTCCGACGCCAGCAATTTCTCGACGAGCGCGCGGCGGTCCGCGCCTCCCGGCGCCTGGAGGAACGCGGCAGATTCGTCCGCGGTCGGGATGCGGCCGACGAGGTCGAGATAGACGCGGCGGCACCAGGTGCGGTCGTCGACCGGAGCAGCGGGTCTCAAGGAACGCCGTTCCCAGCCTTCAGCGACCAACATGTCGACCGCCTGCTCGACGGTGGCGAAGACGCGCGGAGCGTTGGTCGCGCGCGACGCGGCTTTTGCCGGAGCCGCGGACATCGCGGTGATCCATTCGCGGACCGTCTCGCGCTCGGCATCCGTCAGCTGCTTCTTGGGCGGCATGTGCGGATCCGCTCCCGGTGCGAGGGCGAGAAAGATCCGGCTCTTCTCCGGGCTGCCGGGCACCACGACCGCGCCTTCATCGCCGCCCTTGAGCGCGGCCTCCGGCGTGTCGAGTTCCAGGCCGCCCTTGTGCTCGAGCGGCCCGTGGCACTTCACGCAATGCACGTCGAAGAGCGGCCGCACCTTGCCCGCCCACAA
>JANNAJ010000473.1:0-1701 GCA_031384285.1 Verrucomicrobiota bacterium | reverse complement strand
GGCAGGGATCCCGGCGGCGTCCAAGCCCTGTCGCCGGAGCGGATCGTAGGATCCGCCCGCCGGGGAAGCCCGGGCTCAACCGCCGGTCAGCACCTCGATGAGGTAACGCAGTTCGGCGTCGAGGTCGTCCCCGGCGGGCAGCGTCTGCGCGACCTCGGCACGGACCAGCTCACGGAACCGCCGGCGCAACCGATGGATCGCCACCTTCACCGCGCCTTCGCTCATCCCGAGCGCGGTGGCGGCGGCCGCCTGCGAGAGCGCCGCCGCGTCGCCGACGAGCCACGGTTTGAGCGCCGTGAAATGCCCGGCGCGGCCCGTCGCGGCGAACTCCGCTTCCAGCGCGCCGAGCGAGCGCGCCATGACGGCCAAGGCCCATTCGCGGTCGAACACACGATCCGGCACGTCCGAGGCCGGATCGGCGACCTGCAACCCAGGAGCCGTGCCGTGGCCGGTGTCGCGCTCGAGGGACTCCGGCGCGATACCGCCGCCGCGCTTGGCCGCGTTCTCCCGGTCGCGCAGGTCGCCGAGGAAATGCTTCACCGCGCCGAGCAGGAACGAGCGGAAACGTCCGCGCTCCGGCGCCGCTCCGGCCACGCCGCCGCGGGCGAGCAGCCGGGCGATGAACTCCTGCGTCAGCTCGCGCGCCGCGTCCTCGTCGCGCCCTTCACGGCGGAGGAAACGGAACACCGGCGTCCAGTACGCCGCGCACAGCTCGCCAAGCGCCGCCCGCGCCTCCGGCGTCCCGCCCGGGCCGCGAGCACGAGGGTCCAACGCGTCGGACCGAAGGCGCCCGATGCGGCGGCGGAGAGGGCGGCGGTGTCCATGAGAGGATTTTAAGGGCAGCTGCGCAGGTAGAAGACGTCGCCAGCCTCGCGCGACCACCAGAGCGTCTCCACCACGCAACCGGCCGGCTTCCGGTCGCGGGAATAGGCGGCCAATCCTCCGGACGGAGCGGTTCGCCACCACGCCGGTCCGCTATCGCGCGCGAACGTCGCCGCCGCCACGGTGAACCCTTCGCGGCGGAGCATCGCCTCCATCTGGTCGGGACCGGCATGGAAGCGCAGCAGATACCGCGGCTCCGCGGCCGTGCCTTCATCGGAGAAGAACCGGACGTCGCGGACCGCTGCCGGCGCGGGCGCGCCCAGCCAATGTGCGACGACGCCGCGCAACTCCTCCATGTCGCGGTCCGACGCCAGCTCGAGCGACGAAGCCAATGCAGCGGATGCCTTCGCCAATCCCGCCAGCGCGCGCTTGAGCTGCTCGTCCGTCGCCTTGCCGACACGGTTCATCTGCATCGTGGTCTCGGCGGTCTTTTCCGCGTGCTCCCGGACCACCGCGGCGCGGGTGACCTTCTCGTTCGCCAGATCCGCCTCCGCGACCGCGACCGCGAGCTCCGCGTCCAATATCTCAAGGCCGCGCGGCGCGATGAGACCGGCATCCGCCTGCTTGCGCAGCTGGTCCAGCCGTTCCTTGGCGATCCGTCGTGCTTCCGCGTGCCGCCAGAGTGCTTCGCTTCTTTGTTGAAGCACCTGGATCGCGCTCGGCTCCGACAGATCCCGCCTGGCGGGCCAGGCGGCGACGCCCAGCGCCAAGGCGCGCCTCCGAGCCTCGATGAGCTCGATCTCGGCGATGCTGTTGGTCGCCTCCGCGCCACGCAGGTCGAGCGCCGTCGCCTTGCCGACCTCTTGCATCTTTCGGGTG
>JANNAJ010000469.1:0-3624 GCA_031384285.1 Verrucomicrobiota bacterium | reverse complement strand
GCCTCGGGAAGCCGGTCGCGGACGTGTTCGCGCGCGGTATCTGAACCCGGCGCGGCGGCGGTCGGCCACGGTCCGGGGTCCGGGGTCCGCCCCGCGACCGTGCGTCACTGCGTCGGTTTCTTGAACTTGGAGTCGTCCGGGTTGCCGCCGGTGCCGACGTCGGTCACGCGGAGCGTGAACGTGGCGGTGTCCGGTTTCGTCCGACGGAGCCGGTAGGCGACCTTGATGCCGCCGATCTCCTTGTAGTCCTCGTAGATGTCCTGGGCGGGCTGCATGCCCGCGTCGGTGTACGCCTCGTGGTCCCAGCGGGCGAGCAGGCCCGTCGCGGTGGCGAAGAAGAGCTTCTCGGTCTTGCCGTCGGCCGTGGTGCCTTCGACCACGTCGCAGGGGATCTCACCGACCTTCTCCGTGCCTTTGACCACGAGCTTCCCGAGGCCGCGGCCGGGCTCGATCGGGCGCCAGAAATCGGCCTGCCGGACCAGGTCCTTGAGCTGGTCGCCGGTGATGTCCTGCACGTTGCCGCCGGGCATGCTGACCCACGCCGCCGGTCCGTCCGTTCCCACCACGATCGTGCCGCTGTTCGGGATGTCGATCGCCTGGAGCAGCTTGTCCGGCGCCTTGGCGAGACTGGCGAAGTTGACGGTGACACCGGGCATCACCGCGAGCTCGAGGTCGCCCTTCAGCGACCGGACCGTCTGCGCGCGCAGGGCCTCCTCGCCGCCGAGCGCCTTGAGGTGGCGGGCGAAGATCGCTGCGGCACCGGTCAGGGCAGGGGCGGCGGGCTTGGCTTCCGGCGCAGGTTTGGCGGCGGGTTCCGCGGCGGGCGAGGAAAAGGCCAGTGCCGCTGCGAGGACGGGCAAGAGGACGGTGGTCGGAATCATGACGGGGAGCGGGGCGAGGCTTCGGGACGCGGGGTCGGACAACGGGATGGCGGAGATGCTCAACCAAAGAACGAGCGGACCTGCGCGACCACGTGGTCCGCCTGCGCGTCGGTCAGTTCCGGATACATCGGCAGCGGGAGGATCCGCCGCGAGACGGATTCGGACACGGGGAAGTCGCCGGCCTTCCAGCCGCGATCGGCGTAGCACTTCTGCAGGTGGAGCGGCTGCGGATAGTAGATGATCGTGGGCACGCCGTTGGCGGCGAGATGCGCCTGGAGCTCGTCACGCCGGTCGGAGAGCAGGGCGTAGACGTGGTAGATATGCGTGTTGCCGGGCGCGGTCTCCGGCAGCTGGAGCGGCAATCCGGCGAGACCGGCGTCGTACCGCGCCGCGATCTCCGCGCGGCGGGCGTTCCACCCGGCGAGGTGCGGCAGCTTCACCCGCAGGATGGCCGCCTGCAGTTCGTCGAGCCGCGAGTTGTAGCCGTGGATGTCGTGGAAGTAGCGGCGCTCGATGCCGTGGACGCGCAGCATCCGGAGCTTCTTGGCGAGCTCCTCGTCGTCGGTCACCACCATGCCGCCGTCGCCCGCGGCGCCGAGGTTCTTGGTCGGATAGAAGCTGAGGCATCCGAGCACGCCGTGGCTGGCGACCGGTCTGCCGTCGCAGCGGGCACCGATCGCCTGCGCGCAATCTTCGACCAGCGGTATGCCCAGCGCCGCCAGATCGCGGAGGGGGGCGGCCTGGCCGAAAAGGTGGACCGGGATGATCGCCTTCGTCCGCGGGGTGATGCGGCGGGCGACCTCGGCCGGGTCGAGCGTGAAACGGCGCGGATCGACGTCGGCGAACACCACGCGGGCGCCAAGCTGATGGATGCTCTCGGCCGGCGCGATGTAGGTGAACGGCGTGGTGATGACCTCGTCGCCCGGACCCACGTCGAGGGCGCGGAGCGCGAGCGTGAGCGCGTCGGAACCGGAATTCACCCCGATGCCGTGCTTCGCCCCGCAGAACGCGGCGACCTCCTGCTCGAGCGCGGCGACGTTCGGGCCGAGGATGTAGTGGCCTTTGGCGAGGACGGCCTCGACGGCGGCGAGGGTCTCGGTGCGGAGCGCGGCGAACTGCGCGGCGGGATTGAGGAAGGGGACGTTCACAGTGAGCGACCGGAGCAGAATGGATAGCCCCCCATGAGAGCAAGCGCGGGTTCAGGCCGCGGCGGCACGGCCGGCCCGCCCGGTGCCGTGGTCCGGGCCGTCGGGTTCAGCGTCCGGGCCGCCGGGCGCCGGTGAAGCGCTGGCTCCAATAGGGCTCGGTCAGCGACGAGAACATGACGCCCTTCGAAGTGCTGGCGTGGGCGAACTCGTTGCCGCCCATGCTGACGCCGACGTGCGAGACCCCGCTGGCCGTCGTCTGGAAGAAGACGAGGTCGCCCGGCTGGATCGCCTCGGCGGGGACCTTCGCCCCTTCGAGCCATTGGCCGCGCGAGGTGCGGGGCAACCCGACGCTCGTGACCTCCCGGTAGACCTTGTCGGTGAAGCCGGAGCAATCGATGCCATCGCGGTCCTGTCCGCCCACCTTGTATGGCACGCCGAGCCAACGGGTCGCCGCGGTCCGCCAGCGTCCGGCGTCGGCGACGGTGGTGGATGCCAACCGCGCGGCCGGCGTGTTGCCGCCCTCGGGCCAATAGGGCAGACCGGTCTGGGTCTTGACCTTGGACATCTTGCATCCGGTGCCGAGCAGCACGGAGGCGACGAGAGCGGCACCAAGCAGCGGTTTCTTCATGGACGACGTGGCGGGACGGAGGATGGAACGGAGGGTCATTGCGGGCGATATTGGGCCTGGGCCTTCGGCAGGAGCGCCTTGAGGTTCGCCACGCGCTGGTCATCGGTCGGATGCGTGCGGAGGAACCACGGGGTCGCGCCGCCTTTCTGGCGGTTGTAGTCGCCGAAACGCTGCCAGAACGCGACCGATGCGGCGGGGTCGTACCCGGCGCGGGCCATGTAGAGCAGGCCGATCTCGTCGGCCTCGGATTCTTGGCCGCGGCTGTGGGGCAGGGCGACGCCGAGCTGTGAACCGACGCCGTAGACCTGGGTGAACACCGGTCCGTAGGCCGCGTACTTCGAGCTGCCGAGAAGCGAGCCCGCGATCTGTCCTCCCATCTGGAGGCCGGCGGCCTCGGTCATGCGTTCGCCGCCGTGGCGGGCGACAGCGTGGGCGACCTCATGGCCGATGACCGTGGCGAGCCCGGCGTCGTCCTTGCAGACCGGCAGGATCCCGGTGTAGATGCCGACCTTGCCACCGGGCAGGCAAAAGGCGTTGGCCTCCTTGCTGTCGAACACGACGAACTCCCACTGGGCGCCCGGCAGCGATGCGACGGCCGCGATGCGCTTGCCGACGCGCTGCACCTGCTCGTTCAGCTTCGGGTCGCGGCTGATCGGCACCTCCTTCTTCATCTTGTCGAACTCGGAGAAGCCGAGCTGCATCTCCTCGCCTTGGGAGAAGATGTTGACTTGGCGGCGTCCGGTCTCGCTGACGGTCGTGCAGCCGACGAGCAGCACGAGCGCTACGACCGGTGCCAGGCAGGAAGAGAACTTGTTCGCGAGGATGTGGCTCACGCGTCTACGTGAGCACGATCCGCCCGTCGGGACAAGCCGCGGGACACGCGGCGGTTTCAATCCGAAATGGCGGACGCCCGCGGAGCGAGGCCGCCGGAGTGTTTCCCGGTCTCCCTCTCCCTCGCGGGAGAGCG
>JANNAJ010000455.1:0-1949 GCA_031384285.1 Verrucomicrobiota bacterium | reverse complement strand
CGGCCTGAGCTGGGCACCGATTTCCGCAGCCGGAGGGCCATGCTCTCCGGCTGTTTTCGTTCATGGCCGACATCCTCACCAATTCCAAGGCGCGCCGCGACTACCACATCCTCGACACCTTCGAGGCGGGCATCGTGCTGCACGGGACGGAGATGAAGTCGTTGCGGGCCGGCAAGGGGCAGATCGCGGATGCCTTCGCCCGGGTGGACAAGGACGAGGTGTGGCTGCACAACGCCCACATCGACGAGTACTCCCACGGCAACCTGAACAACCATGCGCCGAAAGCCCCGCGCAAGCTGCTGCTGCATCGCCGGGAGATCCGCAAGCTCGCCGAACTGGCCAAGGTGAAAGGCCACACCATCGTGCCGCTGTCGTTCTACTGGAAGGGCAGCTTGGTGAAGGTCCAGCTGGCGGTCGGCAAGGGCAAGGCCGAGTACGACAAGCGCGACGACATCAAGAAGCGCGAGGCCGACCGCGAGCTCAAGCAGGTGCTGATGCACCGGGCGAAGGGCCGCTGAGCCTCCAGGGGGCGCGCGGCACGGGCGCCCGCCCGCGGGCCCGCGCAAGAGATGACCGGTGCATCCGGTGTGCCGGATGACATCCATTCCGGACGTGTCGCCGGGTCAGGGCAGAGGCGGGTTGGCGCGAGGCCGGGCAATCGCAGACCGAGTGCCAGCCGTTCTGCCTGTTTCTCGGGTAGTCGCCGGGCTTCCGGTTTCGCGATCTGCTTCTCGCCGCACCCTAGGGCGCCGTGTGGCAACCATGTGGCCCAAGCGTCCCCCTGCGGGTTCTCCGGGCGTCCCGTCCATTTTCTTTGTCCGCTTCTTTGAATCAGGCTGACCGGACCGCAACGGCGGGAGGTCAGGACGCTACGCGAGGAGGTCCTTCACCAGCTTGCCGTGGACGTCGGTGAGGCGGAAGTCGCGGCCGGCGTGGCGGAAGGTGAACTTCTCGTGGTCGAACCCGAGCAGGTGCATGATGGTGGCGTGCAGGTCGTGGACGTGGACCTTGTCCTCGGCCGCGGCGAAGCCGAACTCGTCGGTCGCGCCGTGGACATGCCCGCCTTTCACGCCGCCGCCGGCCATCCACATGGAGAAGCCGTGGTTGTTGTGGTCGCGGCCGTTCTGCTTGCCGGCGTTGGCGCCGGGGGTGGGCAGCTCGACGGTGGGCGTGCGGCCGAACTCGCCGCCCCAGATGACCAAGGTCTCCTCCAGCATGCCGCGGTCCTTGAGGTCCGTGAGCAGCGCGGCGATGGCCTTGTCGCACTGGTCGGCGAGCTTGCGGTGGCCGGTCTCGATGTCGTCGTGGTTGTCCCAGGGCTGTCCGCTGCCGTGCCAGACCTGCACGAAGCGCACGCCGCGCTCGAGCAACCGGCGGGCGATGAGGATCTGCCGGGCCTGCACGCTGTCGCCGTAGCGCTGCCGCGTGGCCTCGGATTCGCGCATGATGTCGAAGGCGTCGGCCGCCTCCATCTGCATGCGGTAGGCGAGCTCGAAGCTCTGCACGCGGGCCTCGATCTGGGCGTCCTTGGCGCGGGCCTTCTTGTGGCGCTCGTTGAGCTGCTGGAGCAGGTCGAGCTGGGCGCGCTGCTGCGGGAGCGTCGTGTGGCGGTTGTTGATGTTCTCGATCAACTTCTCGAGCTGCGTGTGCTCGGTGTTGATGTACGTGCCCTGGTAGGTGCCGGGGAGGAATCCGCTCTGCCAGTTCTGCGACTCCTGGATGGGATAGCCGCCCGGGCACATGGCGATGAAGCCGGGGAGGTTCTGGTTCTCGCTGCCCAGTCCGTAAGTGACCCACGAACCCATGCTGGGCCGCACCTGCCGGGCTTCGCCGCAATTCATCAACAGCAGCGACGGCTCGTGGTTCGGCACATCCGCGTGCATGGAGCGGATGACGGCGATGTCGTCGATGCACTCGCCGACGTGGGAGAAAATCTCGCTGACGGGCAG
>JANNAJ010000446.1:0-3914 GCA_031384285.1 Verrucomicrobiota bacterium | reverse complement strand
GGAGTCGACATCGTTCAACCGGCGGAGCAATCGGACGGAAAGCCCCTCCGACCGTGCGATCGACAACGTCTCGGCCAAGACGGTGGAGGAACTCCACGCGATGTCGGAGAACAACCCCGGCCGTGACGCCGACGTCCCCAGCAGCCAGTAGCCGCCGTCCTCGGCTGGACCGACCACGACGTCGTGGTCGACGAGAGCGTCCCACGCGGCGCGCAGATCTTCTGCCGTAAGGTCCGGGCAATCGGTGCCGATCACCACGACACCGGTGCATCCGTCGGTGAAGGCATCCGCGAAGGCCCGCGACATCCGTGCGCCGAGGTCGCCGCCGCCTTGCGGGACCGTCCTCCAACCGGGCCGGAGCCATGGCGCGATCTCCAGAGCGGCGTCGTCCGGAGCGAATCGGATTTCCACGTCGGATCCATCAGGCGAACCGGCGACACGGGCGAGCGTCCCGGTGACCAGTTCCCGGTGGATATCGAGCGCCGCTGCGTCCCCGAGCGTCGCCGCGATGCGGGTCTTGGCGATTCCTTGACGGGGTGCTTTGAGGAGGACGAGCAGGCGTCGGTGCGGCATCGCGAGGCAGCTTTTAGACCGAGTTGGGCAAGGAGTCGAAAACCGATCGGACCGCGGACCCTCGTCCGCGTCGAAGTGGTCTGGTGGACGCCGGGAGGGCGGATCCTCGGGTACGGCCCGAAGCGTCCGTCGTCGGATGGCCATTGCCGGTGATGCGCCGCTCCATCGCAACCGGCCGGACGTGCGGTCGGTCAGCGGTCCGGGGCCGCCTCCGGGGCGCCGGGGCGTTCCGTTTTCCGTTCCGGACCGGGCTTGCCGTCTCCGGCGCCCCGATGCTCGCCCGAACGTTTGGAAGCGAGCTGTTCCTTCAGCCAGAGCTCGAACTGAGGGCGTTGTTCCGGTGTGAGCTCACCGAGGATCTGCTCGCGGAGGCGGGTGAACTCTTCCTGGGCCGCGGGGTCCAGCGGTTCCCAGAGCTTGCGGAGCTTTGCTTGGGAGGCACGGATATGGGCATCGATGCGCTGGCGTTGCTCGGGCGTGACCTGTGCCCGGCGCTCGGCGCGGCGGAAGATCTCGAAGCGGGCCCAAGCCGACGGCGGGATGAATCCGCGGCGGACGACCTCCTGCTTTTTGACGGTCTTGGCCCGGAGGTTGGCGACGGTCGCGCCGGTGGCGGCGCCGGCGACGAAGACGGCGAGCGCGGCGAGGATGAACTTCCAGGCTTTCACCAGAGGTCCTGTGCCGGCTCGTCCGCAGCCGCAGCCGGCGCGTTGTCGGCGACCGCGAAGAGCTCGGGATCCTCGGCCAGGTCGTTCACCGCGCCCGGTGTCGCCAAGTTGATCGCCACGGCCAACAGCGCGACCGCTCCGCCCGACATCGCGGCCCGCCAGAAGGCGGCGGTCCATTCGGACCAAGGGTCGCGCCGGATGCGTTCCGCGAGGCGTGCCATCACCCGGCGCTCGAAGGCGAGCGGGACGCGGTCCGAAGGGCGGTCGGCTCGCGCCGCACGCAACAGCTCGGTCTGGAGTCGGTCGATGTCCATCGGTTCAGGAGGGGCTGACGCCGCCTTGGCGGCGCGGGTTACAGATACTTCTCGGAGGCCATGTGGCGGAGGATTTTCTTCATCTCCGCCCGCGCCCTGAAAGCGCGCACTTTCACCAGCGGCACGGACCATCCGGTGAGCGCGGCGATCTCCTTCACGCTCCGGTCCTCGAGCTCCAGCAGGGTGATGACCAGCCGCGCTGGAGGGGAGAGCTTGTCCAGGACCTTGGCCACCAGCGTCCGCGCCGCATCGGCGTCGTGGCCGCCCGACGCCGGGGCCGATGCATGCCGTTCGAGCCAATCGCTCTCGTCGTCCGAGAGATCGGTCGTGTTGTGTTCCCGGTTGCGCTGGTGGGAGCGCAGGAAATCGTAGCAGGTGTGGACGGCCATCCGCATCAGCCAGTGCTCGAACGGCGCGTCGGCGCGCCACGAACCGAGCTTGGAGAAGGCCTTGAGGAAGATCTCCTGCACGATGTCCTGCACCTCGTCTTCCCGTCGCGCATAGCGCCGGGCGGTGCCGAAGAGCCGGGGCTGGTAGCGGCACACGAGCACCTCGAAGCGTGCGATGTCGCCGGCCAGCACCTCGGCGACCACTTCGGCGTCGCTGGGAGCGGGGTTCAACAGGGGAGAAGGTGCCACGGGGACGCCGTCGGAAGAAGCCAACTCGTCGGACCGCGTGGACAAGGACCGCGACATGCAAAAAAAGCCGCCGCACCCAGGTGCGACGGCTCTCCAAGCTCCGTCCGGGACATAGGGTTTCCCGGGGACCGGAGCGCCGGGATCACTTCTTCTCGGCCTTCTTGTCGTGCTGGGCGCGCTTGCCCGGAGCCTTCTCGAGACGCTCGAGCTGCGCGGTCTCCTTCTCGGTCAAGGTGCCGGCAGCCTTCTTGGCCTGCAGCTCCTTGAGCTTGGCGGCGCGCTTCTCGGCCATCTCCTTGCGCTTCGCCTCGCGCTGCTCAGGGGTAAGGTTGGCGGCCTCTTCGCGCTTCTTGGCGACCTCTTCCTTGGCGACGCCCGTGGTCTTCTTCGCGGCGGCGGCGGTGTCTTCCGCGCGGACGACGGCGGCACCGCCGAGGAGCAGACCGCTGATGATGAGGGAACGGATGATGGACTTCATAGGTAGCTGGTGTGTGTTGCTGCGTGTGTCGTGGCCGGCGACCCCGCCGGTTCTGGCAAAGGTGACGAACGGCAGGAACGACTGGTTACAGCGGAGTTCTATCCGATCAGGAACGGGCCCGGGAATCGACAGGCGCCGGATCTCCCGGGAGATTCCGCCCGATGTCGCCGAGCTCCGTCACCGTCCGCGTCCCCGCTTCCACGTCCAACCTTGGTCCGGGATTCGACACCTTGGGCCTCGCGCTCCGGCTCCACAACCGGGTGACGGTCGAGCGCACCGCGGAACCGGGCCTGACGGTCCTCGGTGCCGGGTCCGCGGAAGCGTCCGCCGCCATCGCGCGGATCGCCGGGCCGGTCGCGGAGCTGTTCTTCCGGCGCACCCGGACGAAACGCCATGGCCTGGCGGTGACCCAGCGCAACGCCATCCCGGTCGGTCGCGGCCTCGGAGCGAGCGCATCGCTCGCCGTCGGCGTGGCGGCTGGGCTCGACGCGTTGCACGGATCGACGCTCGGCCGTCACCGGTTGCTCGATCTGGTGACCGAGACCGAGGGGCATCCGGACAACGCCACGCCGTCGATATTCGGAGGGTTCACCGCCTCGACCTTGATCGGGAAGGAGGCGAGGTCGCTGCGATTCCTGGTCTCCGCGAAGGCGACGTTCGTCACGCTCGTGCCGGACTTCGAGGTGAGCACGCCGGTGGCCCGCGAGCTCGTGCCGGCACAGTTCTCCAAGGCCGACACGGTCCACGCGATCACCCGCGTGGCGGTCATCACCGCGGCGTTCGCGAGCGGGAACCTGGAGGCGCTGCGCGGATGTTTCGACGACCGCATCCACCAGCCTTACCGCGCACAGCTCATCCCGCAGCTCGGTCGGGTCATCCAAGCCGGCGAGAAAGCTGGTGCCATCGGCGGCTGGCTGAGCGGCAGCGGCAGCGCGATCATGTGCGTGACGCTCGTCGATCCGGAAGCCGTGGGCCGGGCGATGCAGCGCGCGTTGCCGGGTTCCGCGGTCCACCTGCTCAAGGCGGACCCGAGTGGTTTCGTGGTGCGCGTCCGCGGATGAGGATGTGGCCAACGTGCTGCCAGCGTCCCGCTGGCAGATGCGGCCTTCGCAAGCAGGGCGCCGAGCAGCCGTGATGAGCGGGAACACGTCCGGGCTATGGCGGCCCCTGCCGGCAAGATGCCGGCAGCACGTTGGCTCACGCCTTCGGCTTGAGCTGCGGGAAGAGGATCACGTCGCGGATG
>JANNAJ010000440.1:0-2265 GCA_031384285.1 Verrucomicrobiota bacterium | reverse complement strand
GTTGGCCTTGGCCGCGGCTCCGCGAGCGGGTCACGGAGGTATCGCGGGCCTGGAGCTTGAGCAACGCCTGATACGCGGCCTGCTCTGCGACCAGTGCATCGGAGAGCGCGGCCGGTGAACCCTTCGCCTTGTCCAGCTCCTCGAGCGACCGTTCCATCTGCGAGATGGCGGCGGACCACAGGGTCTTCGCGCCAGGGGATTGCTGGCGTTCCATCGTGGCCTTGGCCTGCTCGATCGCATCGACGGCCGATCCGCGCACGACCGCGAGATCGTCCTCGTAGCGGACGGGTGCCGGAACTTTCGCGGGCCGGGCGGCGGCGTCGGCGGCCCGTCGGGCGGGACGTTTGGTCGCGTCGGCCGCGTCGTCATCGGAGCCGTTCTGCGCGCGCTGCGCCATGAGACCGTCCGCACCGGCGGGGATGCCGCGGCGCATCTCCGCGATCTGCTGCCGGATGGATCCTGGCGCTGCCGGACGAGCATCCGGGGTGTCGAGAGACGACGTGCCCTTCTTCGCCGGCGCGGACGATCCGGCTTCCTTGGCCGACTTCGCTCGCTGGTCGCGTTGGAGGCGCCAGGTCGCGTTGATGATCTGCTTCTGGAGATCGGCGAGCTTGGTCGTCGGGTTCCCTTGGCCTTGTCCGCCGCCGCCGGGCTCCTCTTCGCCGCCGCCTTGGCCCTCGCCTTCGCGGAAGATCTCCTCGAACGGCCGCACCTCGGCGAAGAACAGGTCGCCGGTCGTGCGGCGCGTCTTGCCGTCGGGACCGATGTCGTCGGCCCAGGCGAACCACGCGACGACCTGGTCGGGTTTCGCCCCGAGGTCCTCCAACCGGAGCAGGTGGCGGAACTCGCGCTTCTCCTTCGCCGGCACTTCGCGGCCGAGCTCGACGAACTGCGTCTCCTGCCCGACCTGCGTGAAGGCCAACCCGAACCGCTGCACACCGAAGTCGTCCCAGACCGTGCCGCCGAAGGTCATCTCCTCGAGCGCGGACGGACGTTGGTCGCCGCGGGGCGAGGCGAGCTTCAGGTCCGGCGGGCGGTTCGGCTGCGCCTCGAACACGAACTGCGCGGTGACCTTGTTCGAGCGGCCGTCGGCGTCGACGAGGCGCAGGTCGTAGGTGGTGCTGCCGACGGGCAGGTGGCCCGCGAGCGAAGCGGTCGGTCGGTTGGTGCCGACCGAGAGCGCCAACGGCAGCGCGTTGGTACCGCGAGGGACGAGCGTGGCGGAGGCGACCGGTTTGTTGAGCTGGAGCGCGAGGTCGACCGTGGTGCCCTCGACGGCGCTGATGCGCCGGGTGTCGTCGATGTGCCTCGGGGAGAGCCCGGTGTAGGCGGGGAAGGCGAGGTCGGCATCGGAGCGCTCGAGCTTGGGATGCTCGAAGACGGCGACCTTGTAGGGCCGCGTCTCGGCGGTGCCGTACGCGACGCGGTAGGTGAAGTTGCTGCTGACGTCCGGGACGCTGCCGCCGAACACCGGATCCGCCAGGCTGCGGGTCAGCGGGATCCGCGAGGGCTTGCCCGGGACGCCTTCGACCACGAGGTCGGCCTCCTTCGGCGCCGTGCCGAACCGGACGAGCACCACGAGGCTGTCACCCCGTTCGATGCTCACATCGCCCGGCGTCACCTCGATGCCGGTGAAGACGACCTTGAGCCGCGAAGGGGCCCCGGGCCCGGGCGGCACGCGCAACGGGCCGAGCAAAGCGACGAAGACGGCGAAGGCGGCGAGATGGACGACGTGCGATCCGGCCGATCGCCACCATGGCACCGCCCGGCGCCAGCGGTTGCGGACGCTGTGCTCCACCGCGTCGCGCAGCACGCGCTGCTGGAGGAAGGTGAAGCGGCCCGCCTCGTCGGCCTCCTGTTGGACGACGGTGAGCAACAATCCGCGCAGGTCCGGATACCGCCGCTCGATCGCGCGCGCGACGGCCCGCACATCGGGCTTGGACCGGGCATGGAGGACGATCACGACGATCGACCCCACGGCTCCGAGCACGACCAGGACCGGGAGCGTCCGCGCCGAACCGACGGCCGCGACCTTCTGGAGCCACAGCGCCGCGCCGGCGACCAACGCGGCGACGAGCCACCACGCGGCGAGCGCGAGCAGCAAGCGGACCCTCGCGTGGCGGCGCACGACCGGTCGGATCCGGGTTTTGAGCAAGCTGTCGGTCATGCGGGGGTTCCTTCCGTGGGCATAGTGCGCCGGGCCGTCCAACCGGCCAGCGCCGATTCGGCGGCCAGCACCGCGAGCGCCGCGATGAGCAGCGAGCG
>JANNAJ010000433.1:0-27762 GCA_031384285.1 Verrucomicrobiota bacterium | reverse complement strand
GCAGCACCGGCGCGGCCGGCAACGCGACCAGGCAGCAGAGCGCGTAGTAGGTCCAGAGCTTCGGATGCGGCCGTTCGATGGCGAGGACGGCCGCTTCGTCGGGACCGGGTTTCACGAGCCGATGGAGCCCGACCCGGCCCTCGGCAGCAAGGCCGGCTTCACCGCAGGCACCGCACCGGTATTCGGCTTGCCCTTTCGGACCTCGCCAACAAGATCACCAAACCATGCGCTTCCCCGGTTTCTTCTTCCTGCCGGTCTTCTGCCTTTGGGTCGGGTTCATGGCATCCGATATCCGGGCCGCGGAGGCGTCCGAGGAGCCGCGACCGCTGTTCGTCGAGGGCTACGCCGGCCGCGTGAGCTACGCCCCCGGGGACGAGCTGACGCTGCACGTGTCCACCAGCGCGGCGAGCTTCTCGGTGGAGGTCGCGCGCATCGGCGCCGACCGCATCTCCGTGCGGTCGGTGGATGCCGTGCCCGGCCGGGAGCATCCGGTGCCGGTGGACGCCTCGTCGTCCGGATGCCGTTGGCCGACGGCGGTCGCGCTGAAGATCCCGGAGGATTGGCGCAGCGGCTTCTACCGGGTGACGCTCCGCGCCCGCGACGGCGGCGGGACGTTCACCCAGCGGGGCGCCCGGACGGCGGAAGGCACCTGCTACTTCGTCCTGCGCGCCGCCGAGCCGGGCAAGACGTCCAAGATCCTGCTCCAGCTCTCGACCCACACCTACAACGCCTACAACAACTGGGGCGGCTTCAGCCTGTACGGCTTCCACGGACGCGCCGGCAACCAAGGCCACCGGGTCTCCTTCGAACGGCCGCCAAACATCATGTTCGGCACCTGGGAACAACCCTTCGTCGAGTGGGCCGAACGCAACGGGTACGTCCTCGAGTACGCGGCCAACGGCGATCTCGGTTCGCGCCCGGAGATCCTCAAGGCGTACCGGCTCGTGCTCAGCGTCGGGCATGACGAGTACTGGTCCGCGCCGATGCGGGACCACCTCGAGCAGTTCATCGCCGACGGCGGCAACGTCGCGTTCTTCAGCGGCAACACCTGCTGCTGGCAGGTCCGCGAGGAGGACGGAGGACGGGCGCTGACGTGCTGGAAGCAGAACTTCGCCTCCGATCCGGTCTTCGGCGCCCGGCAGGGCAACGCCACGTTGTCGTCGCTCTGGAGCCATCATCTGGTCGGGCGTCCCGAGAACACGCTCACCGGCGTCGGGTTCCTCTGGGGCGGCTACCACAAGAGCCACGGCCAGCTGATGGACGGCAGCGGCGCCTTCACCGTGCACCGGCCCGGGCACTGGGTCTTCGAGGGCACCGGCCTCAAGAGCGGCGACGAGTTCGGCGGCAAGGACACCATCGTCGGGTACGAATGCGACGGCTGCGAACTGGACTGGAAGGACGGCCTGCCGTTCCCGACCCATCGCGACGGCACGCCGGAGTCGTTCACCGTGCTGGGCACCGCGCCGGCGCAGTGGCATCCGGACGACTGCCAGTGGTACGAGCGCTGGGAGAACGGCCGCAAAGGCAACGCCGTCCTCGGTGTCCACACCCGCGGCGGCACGGTGTTCACCTGCGGCAGCACCGATTGGTCGCACGGCCTCCGCGGTAGAGACGCGACGGTGGACCGCATCACCCGCAACGTGCTCGACCGGTTGTCGCGATGAGGCCCCTGCGCGGCACGGTGGCGACCGGGCTGGCCCTCGTCGGCTTCGCCTCCGTCATCATCGTCGTCGCCGCGCCGGCCGGGCCCGCCGATCCGGCGCCGGAGATGGAGCCGCGTCCGTTGCCGAGGACGGCGCCGAGTCCCGGCGAGAACCCCGCGACGCCCGACAAGGTCGCGCTCGGACGCCTGCTGTTCTTCGATCCCGTGCTCTCGTCATCGCGCGACGTGTCGTGCGCCACCTGCCATGATCCGCGCCACGCTTGGGCGGATTCACGGCCGACGCCGATCGGCGTCGGCGGCAGCGGGGCCGGCCCAGGAAGGGTCTTCACCGGATCCGCTCCCGAACCGCTGCTGCCGCGCAACACGCCCACCCTCCTCGACGTCGGGTTCAACGGGCTCGTCTCCGGTGCCGGGCCGGATCCGTCGGAGGCGCCGATGTTCTGGGATTCGCGCGTCGCCGGCCTCGAACGCCAGGTGCCCGTGCCGCTGCGGACACCGGGCGAGATGTGCGCGGGACCGTGCGATGGAGACGATGCGATGGACGGAGCGGTCCGACGGATCCGGGCGATCCGCGGGTATCGCGAGAAGTTCCGCGCGGCCTTCGGAGGGAGCGACGCCGATGCCGTCGACGCGACCCGTCTCGCGCGGGCCATCGCGGCGTTCGAGCGGTCGCTGGTCGCGCGGCCCACCCCGGTCGACCGGTTCCTCGCGGGCGACACGGCGGCGCTGGACGCCGCACAGCGGCAAGGACTCCGCGCCTTCCGGGATGCCGGCTGCATCCATTGCCACGGCGGTCCGATGTTCTCCGATTTCAAGCCGCACGGGGTCGACGTCGCCGGCGCGTCGGGTTCCGGATCCGGCCCGCGCACGTTCCGCACGCCTTCGTTGCGGAATCTCCGGCACACCGCGCCGTACATGCACGACGGCCGCCTGCGGACGCTGCGCGACGTGCTCGTCTTCTACGACGACCTCGCGGAAGCCGTGAGCGAGACCTCGGACGGCGGTGTCGCGGCCGGGCATTTCCCGCTCGATCCGCTGCTCGCGCGGCTCCGTCTTTCACCGGAAGATTTCCCGGCGCTCGAAGCGTTCATGGACGCGCTGAGCACCGACGGCTTCGACCGGACGATCCCCGCCTCGGTGCCGAGCGGGCTCCCGGTCCTCGGAGCCCGATGAATCTCCTTCCGCCCGATCCCATGATACCGAACCGCACGCCCCGGCCGCCGATCGCGCTCCGTCTTTTGGTCATCGCCGTGCTCGTCGCCGCGGTCGGACATCTCGACGCGCAGCCGGTGCCGAAGACCATCCCGCCCGGGATGCTCTTCCGCGACTTCGACGGCGACGGCGTGCAGGAGCGTCTGCTCAGCGACCCGAAGACCAACGCGATCCAGCGCTGGGCCGCCGCCGACCAAGCGTGGGTGAAGGCCGCCTACGCGCTGCCCGACGGCGTCGCGCTCGTCGACGCTGACGGCGCGGACGCGGGCCTGCGCTTCGTCGACCTCAATGGCGACGGATACGATGATATCCTCTTCGCCGACGCGCGACGGACCGCAATCCACCTCTGGACGCGTGACGCGCGGCCCGATCTCGGTTGGGACCGCGGCTGGTCGCAGCCCGTGCGCAACGGTCCGCGCAAGGGGACCGCGGACGAGCTGCCATCGCTCATCGGAGCCAAGGTGCGCGTCGAGGCCGGCGACCTGGTGATCACCCGGCCTGCGACCGTCGGCGCTCCGGCGGCGGTGGAACGGCGTCCGCTCAAGGCGCTGACGGCTTTCGAGATGCCGCCGCCGTTGTCGCCGAAGGAGGCGCTCGCCAGCTTCCGCGTGCCTGCGGGATTCCGCGTGGAGCTGGTGGCGTCGGAGCCCACGGTCATCGATCCGGTCTCGTTCGCGTGGGATGCCGGGGGCCGGATGTGGGTGGTGGAGATGCGGGATTATCCGCGCGGCGTCGACGGCAAAGGGAAGCCCGGCGGCGTGGTGAAACGTCTGGAGGACACCGATGGCGACGGGATCTTCGACCGCGCGGAGCCGTTCCTCGAAGGCGTCGCCTTCCCGTCGAGCGTGATGCCGTGGCGCAAGGGCCTGCTCGTCGCCGCCGCGCCGGACATCTTCTACGCGGAGGACACCGACGGCGACGGCCGGGCCGACGTGCGACGGGTGCTCTTCACCGGCTTCGTCGAAGGCAACCAACAGCACCGGATCAACGGCTTCGAGCTCGGTCTCGACGGCTGGGTCTACGCCGCCAACGGCGACAGCGGCGGATCGGTGCGGTCGGCCGCGACGGGCAAGGTGGTCTCCATCAGCGGCCGCGACATCCGGTTCCGGCCGGACACCGGGGAGATCGAGACGGTGTCGGCGCAGACGCAGTTCGGCCGGCGTCGCGACGACTGGGGGGATTGGTTCGGCAACAACAACCCCACGTGGCTCTGGCAGGTGATGCTGCCGGAACATTATCTGCGCCGGAACCCGCAGCTCGCCGTGAAGCGCGTCTCGCAGGTGCTGTCGAACTACCCCGATCCGACGCGGGTCTTCCCGGCGAGCGCGCCGATGCTGCGGCCGAACCAACCGTGGTCGCTCAACCACGTCACCAGCGGTTGCAGCCCCACGCCGTACCGCGACGACCTGTTCGGCCCGGGGTTCGCGACGACCGTCTTCGCCAGCGAACCGGTGCACAACGCGGTGCACCGCGAGGTGCTGGAGCGCGGCGGCGCCGGGCACACGAGCCATCGCGCGGCAGGCGAGCAACGGAGCGAGTTCCTCGCGAGCACGGACAACTGGTTCCGCCCGGTCACGACCCGCACCGGCCCCGACGGCGCGTTGTACGTCGCGGACATGTACCGCTTCGTGATCGAGCACCCGGAATGGATCTCGCCCGAGATGCAGGCGCGGCTCGACCTCCGGGCCGGATCCGACAAGGGCCGCATCTACCGCGTCGTCCCCGAGGGACGGCCGCTCCGGGCCATCCCTGATCTTTCCCGCAAGGACACCGCCGGCCTGGTCGCCGCGCTCGACACCGTGAACGGCTGGCAACGCGACACCGCGCAACGTTTGTTGATGGAACGCGCCGATCCTGCGGCGACGACGCTGCTGCTCCCGCTGCTCTCCACGACCCATGCGCCGCAGGTCCGCATCCAGGCCCTCGCGACGCTGGGAGTGATGCGCGGTCTGCCGGGGACGGCATTGCTCTCCGCGTTGGCCGATCCGCATCCCGATGTGCGACGCGAAGCGCTCCGGCAGAGCGAGGCGACCGCTGGGTCCGGTCGGGAACTCCTCGACGCCGTGGCCGCCCTGGCTTCGGACGGCGACGCATCGGTGCGCTTGCAAGCGGCGTTCTCGCTCGGCGCCTGGCCGGGGGCGGACAGCGAGCCGGTGCTCCGGCAGATCGCGGCGCGGGACGGCGCGGACGAATGGATCCGCGCCGCGGTCATGTCGTCGCTGTCGCCCGACAGCGCCTTGTTCCGGCAGCTCAAGTCGGACGGTCCCGTCCCGTCGCCGCCAACGGCCATCACTGTCCTGAAGCCGTCGTCCGCCGACCGCGCGCAAGTGATTGCCGGCTACGCGGGCGTCGAGAAGCTGACCGGTGATCCGTCGCGCGGGCAGAAGCAGTTCCGTGCGCTCTGCGTTCCGTGCCACCGGTTGCGCGGCGAGGGCAACGAGGTGGGACCCGACCTGGCGATGGTCGGCGACAAACCGTCGGACTGGCTGTCGACGGCGATCCTCGACCCCGGCCAGGCGGTCGAGGCGCGCTACCGCGGTTGGCAGGTGCGGCTGCGGTCCGGCGAGGAGCTCTCGGGCCTGGTCTCCGCGGAGACCGCGAACAACATCGTGGTCCGCGTCGCCGGCGGCGCCGAGCAGGCGGTCCTCCGGAGCGACATCGCGTCGATGGAACCGATGAAGCTCTCGCTGATGCCGGCCGGCTTCGAATCCGCGCTCAAGCCACAGGACCTCGCCGACCTGATCCGCTGGCTGCGCGGGCCTTGAGCCGCATCGATATACGGCTCATTGCCCGTGGATGAGATGGTGAGGACGGCCGCTTCGTCGGGACCGGATCGCACCCAGCGATGGATCACGACCGGAGCCCGGGCCGCAAGGCGGACTTCGCCGGAACGACCGGTCGCGGGCTCACTTCAGCGTCACCCAAGCGACGACCGGAAAGTGGTCGCTGGGCCACTGGTCGCGCTGCCGGAACGTCACCACCTCGCTGGCACGGACGTCCATCGCTCCGCGGCCGAGGATCCAGTCGATGCGTTTGCCTCCACGTTTCAACGGCCCGAAACCGTTGAACGAATCCACGTCCGCGTTGCGCCGTTCTGCCGCCGCCGGCCAGGTGTCCGTCAAGCCCCCCTCCTTCACGAGGATATCATAGGCAGGGTTCCCCATGGCGTTGGCGTTGAAGTCGCCGACCAGCAACAGGGGCAACCCGGGCCTCGTCTTGCGAAGGCGTTCACGGATGAGCAAGCAGGCCTTCTCCCGGGCGGCCTGGACCTGATGATCGAGATGCGTGTTCCAGAAGAGGAACTCACGGCCGGTCCGGCGGTCCATGAAGCGCACCCAGGTCACCATGCGCCGGTTGGTGTTGCCCCACGTCGCCGAACCGATGACCTCTGGTGTGTCGCTGAGCCAGAAGTGGTCGTATTCCAAAGGCTCGAACCGTTCGCGCTTGTAGAAGACGGCCATGAACTCGCCGCGGCTGCCGCCATCCCGCCCGAGGCCGATCCACGAAAGGGCCGGCTGGTCCGCAGCGATGTCCTTGAGCTGCGGATACAGCCCTTCTTGGGTGCCGAAGACGTCCGGCGCGTAGGCGTCGAGCAGCGCCTTCATCACGGGACGGCGCTCCGGCCACGAGTCCGGCGGAGTCGCGCTCGCGTAGCGAAGGTTGTAGGTCATCACCACCAGTTCGTCCGCGCTGATGCGGCGCGGCGCGGCGTCCTCGGCCGAGGCGACCGATGCGAGGAACGGAACGGCGGCAAGCGAGCCCAAGAACCGGCGGCGGGAATCCATCCCGGAAGCGTGGCGTTCCGGAGCGCCGCGTTCAAGCGCCAGCGCGTCCCCGCTGCGCCCGGGATCAGAATCCTTCGAGGCCGATCACGCGCATGACCTCCTCCAAGGTCGTCTCACCGTCGACCACACGACGGAGCCCCTTCTGCCAGAGGGTCAACAGACCGTCGGCTTGGGCGATCTCCTGGAGCCGGCGCGTGGTGGTGCGCTCGAGGATGGCCTCGCGCAAGGTCTCACCGACGGTGAGCATCTCCGTGACGGCGACGCGCCCGGAGAAGCCGGTATGGTTGCAGGCCGCGCAGCCGGCGCCTTTGCGGAACTGGGCGGTCTCCAGGACGTCCGGCGGCAGCAAGCGCAACAGGGCCTCATCCGGCGAATAAGGCTCGGTGCAGACCGGGCAGTTGCGGCGCACGAGGCGGACGCCGAGCACGCCCACGATCGACGACGCGAGCAGAAAGGGCTCGATGCCCATGTTGATCAACCGCGCGAAGACACCTGCCGTGCTCGACGCGTGGATGGTGCTCATCACGAGATGCCCGGTCAGACCGGCCTGCACCGCGATGTTCGCCGTCTCCGAGTCGCGGATCTCGCCGATCATGATCACCTGCGGGTCCTGCCGCATGAGCGACCGCAGGGCCACCGGATAGGTATAATCCCGCGCCGGGTTGCACTGCGATTGGGCGATGAGCGGCAGGTTGAACTCCACGGGGTCCTCGACGGTCGCCACGCTGATGCTCGGGCCGGCGCGGTCGATGAGATGGTGGAGCGCGGCGTAGATGGCCGTGGTCTTGCCGGAACCGGTCGGGCCCGTGAGCAGGATCAACCCGGTCGGCCGCAGGAGCATGGTCTTGAACGTCGCGAGCGAGTCCTCCTCCATGCCGAGCGCGTCGAGGTCGAAGCTGCGTCCCTTGGGATCGAAGATGCGGACGACGACCTTCTCGCCGCGGATGGTCGGGAAGGTGGAGATGCGCAACACGACGTTGCCCGCCTCCTCGAAGGTGTTCGCCCGGCCCTCCTGCGGCAGGCTCGTCTCATGCCCGATGAGATTGGCCATGATCTTGAGGCGCCCGACGACCTTGGGGTGCAGGTCGCTCGGCAGGTGGACCAGCTCGTTGAGCACGCCGCTGAGGCGGACCCGCACGGCGATCGAGCTCTCCCAGGGCTCGATATGGATATCCGATGCACCGGCCCGCACCGCGTCGACGACCACGCAGTCGACCAGCTTCACGATGTCGATGTCTTCGTCCGAGGTGCACGACTGGAGGAACTGGACGGTCTTGGAGCTCATGCGGGCGTGGGTTTACACAGGTGAACACCAGAGATATGAGCCGCTTTCACGGAGGATGCCAACCGCTTTCCGCGCGGCGTCCCTTCACACGGGCGTTGCCGGGTATCGTGGCGTCCGGCGTCCCCACCTTCCGACCGGCCCTATCCTGCCGGGAGCGCGCGGGTCGCCAGGAGGCGCCTCGGCCCGATGGACGGACGGCGGGACGAAGTCCCGGGACGGCCCACAGGGCCTGTTGCTTTGCGGCGGGACCGGCCTCTATGGTGTGCGGCGTGACGCTCGAAGACACGATCGGTGACATCCTCCGCAAGGCCCGCGCCTCGACCCTAGCGACCCCGGAGGCCGCCGCCAAAGCGGCCGGCCTGAGCCCCGCCGCCTACACCGCGCTCGAAGAGACCGCCATCCTTCCCGCCGGCACCGATGTCATCGCGCTCGGAAAACTGCTCACCATCGACGGCGCCCGCCTCGAACGGCAGGCCAAGGGCTGGAGACCGGCACCGGTGGACACGTCGGTCTGGTGCGAGTTCCGCATGATCACCAGCGAGGGCGACGGAATGACGGTGAACGCCTATCTCGTCTGGGACGAGGTCACCCGCGAGGCAGCTTTGTTCGACACCGGCTTCGCCGCGGCGCCGATCCTCGCGCTCATCGAGGAGAACCAGCTCGTCCTCAAGCACATCTTCATCACCCATTCGCACGCGGACCACATCGCGGCCCTCGGCGACATCCGGGCGAAGTTCCCGAAGACCCGCATCCATTCCGGCTCCAAGACCGCCCCGGTCGACCAGCGCCTCCGCGGCAACGACTGCATCACGCTCGGCAGCCTGCGCGTGACCAATCGCGACACCCCCGGCCATGCCGAGGACGGCGTCACCTTCGTCGTCGGCAACTGGCCCTCGGACGCGCCGTTCGTCGCCATCGTGGGCGACGCGATCTACGCGGGCTCGATCGGCGGCGCGCGCGACCTGCTCGCTCTTGCCCGGACGAAGGTGCGCGAACAGATCTTCACCCTGCCCGGTGATACCTTGATCTGCCCCGGCCACGGCCCGCTCACGACCGTCGCGCAGGAGAAGTCCGACAACCCTTGGTTCCCATGAAGAATCCCCAGGTCCCCGGTCCGACGCCCCGGAGCATCGTCATCGCATCGTTCCTGATGCTGTCGGCGGCACGAGGTCTCGCCGAGGAGACCCGGGCGACGGCGGCAACGATCCCGACCCCGGTCCCGGCGGCCACGCCGGTCGCTGTCCAGACCGCGGCGGCCGCGGCCCCCGTGGTGAAGCTGCACCGCCAATCCCAGACCAACGTCCAGGAACGCCTCCAACCGAGCACGCCCGACAAGTTGATCGAGCGCCATGGCTCGGTGGGCGCGGTCTTCGCCCGGCCGGAAAAGGTGAAGGCGTTGCAGCTCATCAACCCGTTCGCTCCCCGGGAATACGGCGGCGTCGGCGAATCCCCGGCAGCTTGGTCGTGGAACCCCTCGCTCGGGCCCGGGCAAGCGCCTTTGCCCCGTGGCTTCCGGGACGACCGCTACCACGAGGCCTCGGCCGTGCTGTTCGGTTGGGGCGCCCGCTGAGGGGCGGCGGCATCCACGACCGCCGGCTTCTTGCCGACCCGAAGCGTCCATCGATCCGGGCTTTCCTCCGCGGGCCGCGCGCCTAATTTTCCGCCTATCCGATGAAGAACCTCGCCCTCGCCGTCGCTGCCGCAGCAGCCATCTCCATCCCGGCCCTCGCCGAAGCGCCGCGCGTCGCGCTCAAGCTCGTCGCCGAAGGCCTCACCCAGCCCGTCAGCTACGCACCGTTGCCGGACGGCCTCGCATTGGTCGTCGAGCAGACCGGCCAGATCCGCCTCATCGACGAGCACGGCAAGCTGGCCGACGCACCGGTGGCCGTGCTCACCAACCGCCTCTCGGCGCTCAATCACGGCGCCTTCGACGAGCGCGGCCTGCTGTGCGTCGCGCCGCATCCCGGGTTCGCCAGCAACCGCCGCCTCTTCGCCGCCTACACCGCGCCGCGCCGCGCCTCCGCTCCGGCCGATTTCGACTGCACGCTGCGGCTCGTCGAGTTCGTCGTGCCCGTCGGCGAACCGATGCGGGTCGACCTCGCCTCCGAGCGCGTGCTGCTCGAGGTGGACAAGCCGTTCGCCAACCACAACGGCGGCCGGCTTGCGTTCGGTCCGGACGGCCTGCTCTACATGAGCGTCGGCGACGGCGGGGCCGCCAACGACCGCGGCAAACGTCCGGAGACCGGCAACGGCCAGGACCTCTCGACCCATCTGGGCAAGGTGCTCCGGCTCGACGTGAGCGCGCCCGGCAAGTACCGCATCCCGCGCGACAACCCCTTTGCCGACGGCAAGGCCGCCCGCCCGGAGATCTGGGCCTACGGTCTGCGCAACGTCTGGGCGCTGACCTTCGACAAGCGCGGCCAGCGCGAACTCTTCGCCGCGGATGTCGGGCAGAACCTCTTCGAGGAGGTGGACATCATCACCAAGGGCGCGAACTACGGCTGGTCCTTGCGCGAAGGCTTCCAAGGCTTCGATGCCAAGGCGCCGAACACGCCGCCGGCCGATGCCCCGCGCACCGGGACCCGCGGCGAGCCCTTGGTCGACCCGGTCTTCGAGTACAAGCACACCGGCGGCAAGAAGGACCCGGAGGCGGTGGGCATCAGCATCACCGGCGGCTACGTGTACCGCGGCAAGGCGCTGCCGCAGCTGGAAGGGCGCTACGTCTTCGGCGACTGGTCGCGCAACTGGGCGCTGCCGCAGGGCACGTTGCTCGCGGCGACGCGTCCGGCGGACGGCAAAGGCCGCTGGACCTTCGAGCCGTTGACCGTGACCGCGCCGTCGCCCCTCGGCGCCTACATCACGGCGTTCGGACAGGACGAGCGCGGCGAGCTGTACGTGCTGACCAACGGCGCGAACAGCCTCGTCCCGGGCAAGGGCAAGGTCTGGAAGATCGTCCCGGCGGAGTGAACCGGGCGCGGCGCGCGGACGCTCTCTTCGACGGCCGCGCGCTGCTCACTTCTTCCAGCCGAGCTGGATGGTCTGGGTGAGCCGGGAAAAGATCCCTTTGCCCTTGGAGGCCGACCCGTCCACGCCCGGCAGCGGTCCGCATTTGGCGTTGCAATCGGGGCAGAACAACAGCAGCCCGGCCGCGCCGCCCGAGAGCTTCATCGCCCGGAGGCTCGCGATGTTGAAGACGCCCGGGCATTTCACCACCGCGCCGCAGCCGTGGACCGCGTGATGCGTCGCCGGCAACGACGGGTTCCGGGAACAGGCGAGCGTGCCGTCGGGCAGCGCCGCGAGCTCGCCGGCCGGCACCGCGGCCTGTGGTCCCGTTGACCCCGGGATGCGGATCTCGAAGGTCTCGGCCTCCATGCGGAGCTCGACCGCGCCGAACTGGAGCGTCTGTCCGGCGAGGATCGGAGCTTCTTCCACGGGATCGCTGTCGATGAAGGTCCCGTTCGTCGACTGGAGATCGCGGACGATCACCGCGCTGCCGTCGTCTAGGACGGTCACCTCGGCATGGAAGCTGGAGACGCTCGCATCGGAGATCCGGAACTCGTTCGTCGGGTTCCGGCCCATGGTGTTCAGGCCGCTGTGCAGCTCATGCTGGAGCGGATGGGTCAGCCCCCTGAGGATATAGCGGACCATGGGTGGATCGGTTGGCTCGGACGGGTGCAATATCCATCCCCGACCCCGCATGTCCAGCCGGCAGACGGCGCGACGGCGCGTCAGAACAGGTTGCCGATGACGGAGCTGAGCACGCTGAGCGGGCCGGTGTCCTCGAGGCCTTCGGTCGCCTTGTCCACCTTCTGCAAGGTGAGCTTCACGTTCTTCAGGAAAGCGCCGTCGTTCACGAGCTGGCCGACCGTCCCGGTGCCGCCGTTGATCTTCTGGAGGATCTCCTTGAGGTTCACCATGCCGGTGGTGGTCTCGGTGTAGAGCTTGTCGTCCTTGAGCAGCTTGCCGACGGTGCCCTCGCCCTTGTTCATGCCGGCGACCATCTGGCGGGCCTCGGCCACGGCGGCACGGGCGTCCTCGGCGAGCGGCTTCACATCGACGACGGCCGCGTTGAGGTTGGTGACCGTGGAGAGCGCGGTCTGGTAGAGCGTGTCGTCGCGGATGAGCTTGCCGACCGTGCCGCGGCCTTCGGCGACATCCGTCGAGATGTTCTGCAGGTTGCCGAGGATGATCGCGAGCTTGGGCTGGTTCTGCTTGATGAAGTCGGTGAACGGCCCGAGCAGCTTGCTGAACTCCTCGCCGCTGAAGCTCTTCGTCATGTTCTGGATCCCGTCCGCCACGCCGTCCAGCTTGCCCATGATCGCCGCCAGGTCCGGCTGGTCCTTCGAAGCGAGCACCGTGCTCTTGTCGACCACGAGCGGCGCCGTGCCGGTGCCGAAGGTGAGCGAGACGAAGTTCTGACCCATCAGGCCCGTGAACTGCACCGTCGCCAGGCTGTCGGTGCGGACCTCGGCGGCCGGATCGACGGCCATCACGACCTCGACCTTGGTGCCGGCGAGCTTGATGGATTTCACGCGGCCGATGGTGACGCCGGCGAGCTTCACCGGGTCGCCGTTCTTGAGGTCGCGCACGCTGGAGAACTGCGCCCTCACCTCGCGGCCCCGGGCGAAGATCGCCCCGCTACCGATCAGCTCGAACAGCATGAACGCGGCGATGACCACGAGGGCGAAGAAGATTCCGAGACGGGTCTCAAGGGTGTTTTTCATGGCGCGGTCGGGATCAGGATAGGCGGGATCCGGCAAAAGGGAACGGTCACTCGGGCTTGAAGTCCGCGGCGAGGAACTGCTGGAGCAACGGGTGCCTCGACGCGCGCATCTCGGCGGGCGTGCCGATGGCCGCGATCTCCCCGCCGTCGAGGAAGGCGATGCGGTCCGCGATGCCGAAGGCGAGGTCGCGGTCGTGCGTGACCACCACGATGGTCGCGCCGGTGCGGTTGTTGAGCCCCACGATCTCCCGCCCGATGGCCAGCGCCACCAGGGGATCCAGCTCGCTGGTCGGCTCGTCGAAGAGCACCAGCTGCGGATCGGTCACCAGCGCCCGGGCGATGGCGACGCGCTTGCGCATGCCGCCCGAGAGCTCGGTCGGATACTTCGCCGCCACCGACGGTTCGAGCCGCACCGCCACCAGCTTCTCCGCGACGATGCGCGCGATCTCGGCGGACGGCTTGAGCCGGTGCTCGGAAAGATAGAGGCCCACGTTCTCGGCGACGGTCAGCGAGTTCAGCAGGCCGCCGCTCTGGAACACCATCGCCAGCCGGTACCGCTCGCCCAGGCCCTCGCTCGTCGCCAGCTCGCCGCCCAGCCGGATCTCGCCGGAATCCGGCGCCTCCAGCCCGATGAGATGCCGCAGGAAGACCGATTTGCCGGAACCGCTCGGCCCCATCAGCACGAACACCTCGCCCGCGCGGATGTCGAGGTCGACGCCCTTGAGCACCGGCTGGTCGCCGAACGATTTCCGCAGGCCGCGCACGGCCACCGGGATGCCGGTCGCCGTCGGTGAGGTCGGAGGAGGAAGGGGGGGAGCCATACGCGGGGTCGGTCCTTCAGAAGCGCCAGCCCTTGTCGAACGGCAGCAGCATGCGGGTGAGCACGTAGTCGAGCAGCAGGATGAGCACGAGCGAGTTCACCACCGCCTTGGTGACGCTGCGTCCGACACCGCGCGGACCGCCCAGCGTGGTGAGACCTTGGTGGCAGGAGACCACACCGATCACCACCGCGAACACGAACGACTTCACCAGGCCGTTCGCGACATCCGAGAAATCGACCGTCTCGCGGATGTTCCCGAAATACCCCGACCACGACACGGCGATGCGGTCGTTGAGCAGCGACACGATCGCTCCGCCCAGCCAGCCCACGAGATTGGCGAAGACCACCAGGCACGGCAGCGCGAGGCTGATGGCCACGACGCGCGGCAGGACGAGGTAATGGACCGGGTTGATGTTCAGCGTGCGCAGCGCGTCGATCTCCTGGTACACGCGCATCGAGCCCAGCTCCGCGGCCATCGCCGAGCCGATGCGGCCGGCGATGAGCACGGCCATCATCACCGGCGCGAGCTCCTTGCAGAGACCGAGCGCCACCAACCCGCCGAGAGCGGAGCCGAGACCGCGCTCGACCAGCACCGGACCGGTCTGGAGCGCGAGCACGCCGCCGATGAACAGCGAGAGCGTGCAGGCCATGAAGAGGCTGGCGTTGCCGATGTCGAAGAGCTGCTCCGCGACCTTGCGCCGTTCCCGCCAAACGCGAGGGAGCGCCCGCCCGACGGCGACGAACAACAGCAGCATCTCTCCGAAGTTCTGGAACATGGCTGAGGACAGCGTCCGAGCCGGACGTTCCAACGAACCGCGCCTTTGGACAAGCGCCAGTCGGTGAAATGTCGGCGACGCCGGAAACCAAACGGGATGCCGCCCGATGGCACCGCCTCTTCCGATCCCGACCGGTCCTGCCCCCTCCGTCCGGTGCGAGGCATTGCCGATCCGCCCCGCGACGACGACGCTGCGGAAGAAGGCCACAGCACGGACGACCGACCGGGCCCGACCATTTGTGGTCCGGCCCCCCGGCAGCGGCCCGCGCTCTGGCGACCTGACCTCATGATCATCGATCGCTTCAGAGACCTCGGGCGCGCCGTCGGCCAAGCGCAGCGGTACCGCACCATCGTCGGCGTGTTCCTCCGCTACGGGTACGAGGACCTCGCGCGCAGGCTGCCGTTGCCGAGCGCGCTGCGCTGGGGTTTCCGCAAGACGCGCGAGGACCAGGAGGCCATCGCCGCCCTCTCGCAGCCGGAGAAGCTGCGGCGCGCCTTCGAGGAGCTCGGACCGACGTTCGTGAAGCTGGGCCAACTGCTCTCGTCGCGGACGCATCTGTTGCCGCGCGGGTTCACCGACGAGTTGAAGAAGCTCCAGGATTCCGTGCCGCCGCTGCCCTTCGAGGAGATCCGCAAGGTGATCGAATCCGAGCTGGGGCGTCCGCTCGGGGCGTGCTTCGCGGACATCGACACCGTCCCGCTCGGCGCGGCGTCCATCGCGCAGGTCCACGCCGCGATGCTGCCGACCGGCGAGGCGGTGGTTCTGAAGGTGCAGCGGCCGGGCATCGCCGAGATCGTCCGCACGGACCTCCAGTTGATGGCCCAGCTCGCGGCGCTGCTCGAGCGGCACGCGGAGGGCTGGGCGGTCCATCGGCCGACGGCGATCGTCGCGGAGTTCGCCCGGCGGATGGAGCAGGAGCTCGATTTCGGAGCGGAGGCGGCGCACCTGGAGCGGTTCGCGCACCAGTTCGCCGGCGAACCGACGGTCCATGTCCCGGTGCTGCACCGCGAGACCAGCACGTTGCGCGTGCTCACGATGGAGCACATCCAGGCCATCAAGGCGTCGCGCCTCGACGCGCTGGACGCCGCGGAACTCGACCGCCGGGTCATCGCCACTCGCATCGCCGACCTGGTGATGCGGCAGGTGTTCCTGCACGGGTTCTTCCACGCGGACCCGCATCCGGGGAACATCCACATCCTGCCGGGCAACGTGGTGTGCTTCCTCGATTTCGGGATGATGGGTTATCTGGACCGGCGTTCGCGGGAGACGTTCGCCGACCTGGTGATCGGGATCGCCCAGCGTCGCGAAGGGGACGTGACCGCGGCGCTGCTGAAGCTCGCCGGCGCCGAGCTGGATCCGCCGCGGCCCGGGCTGGAGGCGGACGTCGCGGAGTTCATGCACCAGCACTTCTACCTCGCGATGGGCGAGATGGTCTTCGGCAAGCTGGTGAACCACCTCTTCCACCTGACGACCCGGCATTCGCTGACCATGCCGCCGGACATGTTCACGATGTTGAAGGCGCTGGGCCTGATGGAGGACCTCGTGAGCCGGCTCGATCCGGAGCACGACCTCATCGCGCAAGCGAAGCCGTTCATGAAGCAGGTGCGGATGGACCGCGTGGCGCCGCGGCGGATGTTGCGCGAGATGCTGAGCTTCGGCGGGGACGCGGCGACGTTCCTGCGGGAGGTGCCGCTGGAGTTCCGCCGGCTGCTGGCGCAGGTGAAGGGCGGCAAGTCCAAGGTCACCTTCCGCCACGAAGGCCTCGAACCGCTCGACGCCACGCTGGACCGCGCCAGCAACCGGCTCTCGTTCGCGCTGGTGCTGGCGGCGCTGATCATCGCGTCATCGGTGGTGATCCACGCACGCGTGCCGCCGGTCTGGCACGGGATCTCGGCGCTCGGTCTGGTGGGCTACCTCTTCGCGGGCCTGATGGGCTTCGGGCTGCTCATCTCCATCCTGCGCCACGGCCGGATGTGACCGCGGCCCACCGGCGTGATCCGCGACGCCGGTGGCGCCGGCTGAGGCGCGGATCCCCCGAACGCCTACCGCGTGCGCCATTCCATGGGGATCGCTCTCCTGCCTACCTCGCCTTCAGCCGGACAAGAGGACGCTTCTCCACGATCCAGTCGGCCGATCCGAGGAAATCACCGTTGACCGCCGTGTGTGTGGCTGTCATCAAACAGCCGTAAACTGATTCATCATGGCTCCCAAACTGCATCTCCAGATCGACGACCGTTCCGGTGTGCCGGTCTACCGGCAGATGATGGACCAGTTCATCTACTACGTCGCCGGCGGCACCTTGCGTCCGGGCGACCAGATCCCGTCCATCCGCGAGCTGGCGGCGGCCTTGGGCGTGAACCCGACGACGGTGGTGAAGGCCTACACCGAGCTGGAGCGCGCCGGTTTCGTCGAGAAGCGCCACGGCAAAGGCGCCTTCATCGCGGCCAACGCCCAGGCGCTCACGACCGCCGAGCAGGAGGACGCGTTGCGCCGGGCCGCCAAGCAACTCGCCGTCGAGGCCACCCAGCTGCACATGTCCACGCCCAAGGTCATCGACGTCGTGCGCGAAGAGCTCGGCGCTCTCTCCACGGATCGAGCGGCCGACGAGGCCCCGGTGAAGTTCGCGGTCATGAACGGCGGGCGGTGACGCCCCGAAAGATCTTATGGGACCGGCCATCCATGCCCGTCGGCTCCGGAAGTCGTTCCGGACCGGTGCGGTGGCGGTGAACGGCTTCGACCTGCAGGTCCTGCCCGGCGAGGTCTACGGGCTCATCGGCCGCAACGGCGCCGGCAAGACCACCGCGCTCAAACTGCTCATGGGCCTGCTCCGGCCCGATGCCGGCGAGGTCCGCGTGCTCGGCCGGTCGCTCTGGGACGCTCCCCGCGGGCATCGCCAGCGCGTCGCCTACGTCTCGCAGGGACAGCAGGTGCCCGATTGGATGAGCCTCTCCGACCTCGGCCGCTACACGGGCCATTTCTACGAGACCTGGGACTCCGCCCTGCTCAAGGAGCACGCCCTTCGCTGGGACCTCCCGATGGACGTCCCCATCGCGCGCCTCTCCGGGGGCAACCAACGTCTCGCGGCGCTCGCCTTGGCGATGGCGTCGCGCCCGGAGGTCCTGCTGCTCGACGAACCCGCGGCCGGTCTCGACCCCATCGCCCGCCGCGAGCTCAACTCCTGCCTCATCGACGTCCTGCTCCGCGGCGACGGCTGCACGATCCTTCTCTCGACCCACCTGCTCGGCGACCTGGAACGCCTCGCGACGCAGGTGGGCATCATGGACCACGGCCGGATCGTCGCCGAGGGCGCGGTCGAGGATTGGCAGCGCACGATGCGCCGCGTGCAGGTGGTCTTCGCGGAGGACGCGGCGCCGCGGGACTTCACCATCCCGGGAGCGCTCAAGTCGCAGACCCTCGGCCCCGTCGTGACCGCGCTCGCCCGGATCGCGGACGACGCGCAGCTCGCCGCCGTGCGCGCCCTGCCCGGGGTCCGGGTGAACGTCTTCCCCCTGACGCTCGAAGAGCTGTTCGTGGACTGGTTCCGCGAACCCTCGGCCGAACAGCCGGAGGACCGTCAGGCAGATCCAAGCCAGCCCGGGTTCCCTGCCCGAGCCGCCTCCTGAGAAGTGTGGGCAAAGGAGCGGCGCGGGCCGTCGGCATCCGTTCCACGGGCGTCCGATGGGTAAGGAACCGGGCTGGCTTGATCACGCCCCCCGGAACGCGGGATGCCGGAAGCGGTAGGGTTTGCGCAAGCATCCCGCCGCTCCGGACCGGCGCTCAGTTCTCGCAGCCGCAACCGGTGCCGCACGAACCGGCGAAATCGGACGCCTTCGGCACGCGGCCGAGCTCGAAGGTCTTGCCGACGTGGTCGTTGATGGTGTCGCGCAACCCCTGCATCTCTTCCTGCGCGGCGAGGAAGGCCTGGGCGACCGGGTTGGCGACGAAGCCTTCGCGGAGCTTCTCGAAGCCCGCGATCTCCGCGTCGTCGAGCGCCATGCCCATCTGCTGCTTCTGCTGGAGCAGACCGGCCTGCTCGTTCAGCGCGGCGAGCTGCGTGCGGGCCGCTTCGTCGCGGCCGAAGGTCTCGATGCGGTCGCGGATGGAGATGAACTCGGGCTGTGCGACCAGCGCGGCGCAGAGTTCATGGAGCTTCGGCAGGAACGAGCTGCCGGTGCGGGTGGTGCCGAGTTCGATCGTGGTTTCCATAAGCGGGGAGCATCGCGGGGCGTCCAGGTCATCCGGACGTACCGCAGGCCGGCGGACAGTGCCGGACCGCGGTTCGTTGGCAAAACCTACTTCAGGGAAACTGCGCCGGCGTCACACGGTCCGCGGCGGGACGCCGAGACACCGGTGGATCTCGGTCGCGATCTGCACGGCGTCGAACGGCTTGTCGAGGACACCGCGCAGCCCGGCCATCCGGACGGCCGCCTCGTCGAGCATCCCTACGTTCCCGCTCATCAGGAGGACGGGCACGCCGGGCCGCGTCCCGAGGATCTCCTGCGCCAGCGCGGTGCCGTTCATGCCCGGCATCGCCAGATCGGTGATGACGAGCGCGAAATGCTCCGGCTCACGGCGGAACACCTCCAGGGCTTCCTTCGGCGAATGGCAGACCTCGGCCGTGTAGCCGAGCACCTCGACCATACGTCGGCCGGCCGCCGCGACCTGGGGTTCGTCGTCGACGAGGAGGATCCGTTCGCCGTGGCCGAGGGGCATCTCCGTCCTGGGCCCTGCCGGTGCGGCACCGTCCTCGGTCGACGCGGGCAGGTGGATCTCGAAGCACGTCCCCTCGCCCGGACGGCTCCGGACGGTGACCGACCCTTGGTGGCCGGTGACCACGCCGTGCACCACCGCCAGCCCGAGGCCGGTCCCCTGCCCTGGTTCCTTCGTGGTGAAGAAGGGCTCGAAGATGTGCGCGAGCGTCGCGGCATCGATGCCCGGCCCGGTGTCCCCGACGGTCAGGCGCACGTGGGGCCCGGCCCGCAGCGGCGGATGCGCATGGCAGAATCCCTCGTCCAGATCGACCGTCCGCGCGGTGATCTCGACCCGGCCGCCGGCGGGGCCCATCGCCTGGAGCGCATTGTTGCAGAGGTTCAGCAGCACCTGGTGCATCTGCGTCGCGTCGCCCGGGACGGACGGCAACGAGACCGGGCAATCGATCAAGATCCGCGAGGTCGCCGGCGCCGTGGAACGCGCGAGATCGGCCGCTTCCTCGATGAGCGGTCCGAGCTGGAGCGGATGCCGCCGGGTCGCCTGGGCGCGGCTGAAGGTCAGCACCTGCTTGATGAGGTCGCGCGCGCGGAAGGCCGCCCGCTCGATCTGCGCGACGCTCTCGCCGGCGGCGCCTTCCCGGTGGAAGTCCTCCTTCAGCAGCCCGGTGTTGCCGAGGATGACCGTGAGCAGGTTGTTGAAATCATGCGCGATGCCTCCGGCCAACGTGCCCAACGCCTCGAGCTTCTTCGCCTGCCGTAGGTTCTCCTCCATCCGCTCGTGCTCCTGCGCGGCCACCACGCGCTCGGTGACATCGCGGGACACGAGCACCACGCGCTCGCTGCCGTCGTCGGGCCGGTAACGCTGGCTGCTGGTCTCGATCCAGCGCCAGGAACCGTCCTGGTGCCGCACGCGGAAGGTCAGCGTGCCCTTCGGCATCATGAACGAGGTGCGTGTCCCGGCCAGGTCGTCCGGATGCACGAGCTGGAGGGCGTCGCGCCCCACGACATCCGCGGCCCCGTGGCCGAGCACCGCGCTCACGTTGGCGGTGCAGAAGAGCATGGTCCCGTCGGCCGACATCTCCGTGACCACGTCGTGGGAGTTCTCCACCAGCAACCGGTAACGCTGCTCGCTGGCGCCGAGCGCGGCCTCGGCGCGGCGGCGCAAACGGACGGCCCGCACCAACGAAGCCATGCCGAGGACGAGGACGGCCAGGACGAGCGCCGAACCGACGATGGGACGGCCGTGGCGTTGCCAGAGCGTGGGCGGGCGGTTCACCGGTTCCGCGGTGGACGGAAGCCCCGTCAGATCAAGCCCGAGGCGCCTGGCTTCGGCGTGGTCCACGGCCAAGCGGTACGGCGGAGGGTCGACGACCGGGATCCCGGCCGCCGCTTCGCCGGCGAGCAGGCGCAGCGCGATGCGGGCCGCGGCCTCGCCGTGGCGGTGTCCATCGGAGTAGCTCCCGCCCACCGCCAAGCCGAGCTGGTTCGGCGATTGCAGGCCGTAGAGCGGTGCCCGTGTCCGCGTCCTCAGCGCGGCCTGCACCGGGACGACGTCGTTGGACGGCAGCACCAAGATGGCCGAATCCGCGCCGAGCGGGGCGACCTGCGCGAAGAGGTCCGGCAACGGCGCGTTCGTCAGCACGTCCACCGCGACCCGTTCTTGGAGACCCGGCATGGCCTTGAGGATTTCGGAGCGGACGCTCTGGGATTTCGTGGTCGCGGTGCTGAAGACGAGCAACCGCCGGAGATGCGGCTGGAGGCGCAGCGCGAGCTGGACCGTGCCGACCGGGTCCATGCGCTCCAGCGCGCCGGCGAACCACCGGGCCGCCCCGTCCGCCATCCGCGGCAGGTCCTCCACACCGCAGAACGCGACCGGTGCACCGGGGAACAGCGTCTCCCTCCGCGCGACCAGCAGGTCCAGCGCGGTCTGGTCGAGCGCGACCACGACGGCGAACGGGACGTCCATGTATTTTTCGCCCAAGATCCGGTCCACGCGGACACGGTCGGCCGGATCCGGTCGGCGGTCCCGATCGAGATACTCGACAGAGACCAGGAGATCCGGCCGAGCCTGCTTCAGCACCCGGACCGCGCCCTCGAGCTCGGCATCGGCCCATAGGTGGCCAGGATGGTAGGAATCGAGGACGAGCACGCGCGGCGGCGGGACGACACCATCCGCCGGAGCCGCGCGGACGAGCGACAGGCCCAAGGCCCAGCAGCAAAGCGCGAGGAGCGCGGACCTCCCGGGGCGGCGAAGGCCCTTGCGCCGCACGGCCGCGGAGCAAGGTGACGGCCCGCGGGCACCGGCCGGATGGAGATCGGATCCCATGACGACGGGGCCAAGCTGGCCCTCCCATGTCCTGAGCACAACCCGATCGGTGGCCGGCCGCCATCCCGTCTTTTCGCGATTCGCTCGCGCCGGTCCGCACGCGGTCCATTCGGTCCCGCATCACGGCCTGGTGCCGTCGGCTACTCCGATCTCACCCGGTAGGCCTGGAACATCGCCGTGGCCGCTCGCGAGTCGCGGAGGGTCGCCTTGCCGGAGGCCGGCACGGTGACGTTCCCCACCGGTGCCCAGACCACATAGTCGGAGGTGGCCTCGAGCGTGAGCGTGCGGCCCGGTGAAGCGGTCACATCCGCCTCGAGATGCAGGTCCGCGACGACCCGAAGGGCGAGCAGGACCGTGCCCACGGCACCTCAGTAGCCCGCCGCCATCCCGTCTTTCCGCGATTCGCTCGCGCCGATCCAGACGCGGTTCGTCCGGTCCCACATCATGGCCTGATAGCCGCCGAAGGCACCGATGCTCGCGGAGCCCAGTTTGTGCCCGAGCTTCTGCAGGTCGCGGATGCTCTCCGGCGCGAACCCGGCCTCGAGGTTCACCGTGCCTCCGTCGGTCATCACCGTGCCGTCCGGTTCGCTGGACCCGGTGTGGTAGATCCGAGGGGCGTCGCCCGCCTCCTGGAGGTTCATGCCGTGGTCGATCCAGTTGACCAGCACCTGCACGTGGCCTTGCGGTTGCATGTCGCCGCCCATCACGCCGAACGCCATCAGCGGCTTGCCTTCATGGGTGACGAAGGCCGGGATGATGGTGTGGAACGGCCGCTTGTGCGGCGCGTAGCTGTTGGGCCGGCCCGGCGCGAGGTCGAAGGCCTCGCCGCGGTCGTGCAGACCGAAACCGAGACCGGGCGGCACCATCCCGCTGCCCATGCCGCGGTAGTTGCTCTGGATCAACGACACCATCATGCCGCGCTCGTCGGCGACGCAGAGATACACCGTGTCGCTCGTCCGCAACGCCGGGATGCCCGGGTCGTAACGTTCGGCCGCGCGGTCGGGACGGATCAGGGCGCGGCGCTTCGCGGCGTAGTCCTTGGAGTTCAGCTCGGCGATGGGCGTCTTCGAGAACTCCGGATCGGCGTAGAGCCGTGCGCGGTCCTCGAACGCCAGCTTCTTCGCCTCGATGAGCGCGTGCATCGTCGCCGGCGTGCCGAAGCCCGTCGCCCGGAGGTCGTAGCCCTCGAGCACGTTCAACATCTGGAGCACCGAGAGTCCTTGGCCGTTCGGTGGAAGCTCCCACACGTCGTGGCCGCGGTAGCGGGTCGAGATCGGGTCGACCCATTCGGATGCGTGCTCTGAGAAATCACGTTCGCCCAGGAAGCCGCCCTGCTCGCGGATGAAGGTGCAGATCTTCTTGGCGATGTCGCCCCGGTAGAAGGCGTCGCGCCCGCCGGACGCGATCTTCTCCAGCGTGGCGGCGAGCTGCGGGTTGCGGAAGCGCTCGCCCTTGCGCGGCGCGCGACCGCCGGGGGCCCACAGCTCCTTCACGTTCGGCCAGCGGGCGAGGACGGCGACGTTGCGCTCCCACGCCTCGGCGATGACCTCGCTCAACGGGAAGCCGTCGCGCGCGTAGGCGATGGCGGACGCCAGGTTCGTCGCCATCGGAACGCGCCCGAACCTGCCGTGCAGCGCGGACCAGCCATCCACCGCGCCGGGGACGGTGACGGGCAACGGACCGTAGCTCGGCATGCGCGTGAGGCCGCGCTTCTGGAGTTCGTCGGCCGACAACGCATGCGGCGAACGTCCGCTGGCGTTGAGCCCGTGGAGCTTCCTCGTCGCCGGGTCCCACACGATGGCGAAGAGGTCGCCGCCGATGCCGCTGCCGGTCGGCTCCATGAGACCCAGACAGGCGTTGGCGGCGATCGCCGCGTCCACGGCGGAACCGCCGGCCTTCATCACATCGAGAGCGGCCTGCGTGGCGAGCGGATGGCTGGTGCAGGCCATGGCATTCGGCGCGATGGTCTCCGACCGCGTGGCGAAGGCGCGGCCCACGGGCCGCTGGGTGGCGTGCAGGCCCGCCGGGATGAAGAGCGATGCGAGGACCCAGCAGAGCAGGCGATCGGATGCCATGCGACGGGTCTATCAGGCGGGATCAAGAGTTCCGAGTCCGGAGTTCGGTGTACGACGTTCGGGATCCACCGCCAAGGTCCGGTCGGCATCCGGCAAACTACGGATGGCAAAGCCCATCGCGAAGAGGGACGGTGCGGTCGTGAAAGCAAAATCCTCCCCCGCCCCGAAACCGGGCCTCGTCGTCATCCCGGCCCGGCCCGACACCACCGCCGCCGCGAGCATCGCGTTGCCTCCGGTGGTCGGGAAGAAGCACCCGCTCGCGGCCAAGGAACATCCCGATGCGCGCACCACCAGCGGCAAGGCGAGCCGCACCGACATCCGGAAGGAAGCACCGCGCGTCTCGGCGCCCCGCGCCTCCGCCAAGCCGGCGGAACGGGGCGGCCAACACCGCAGCAACAAAGCAGGGAAGTGAGACGGCCGGGCGCCTCCGGCCGGGCGCCTCCGGCCGGGACCGGACGGCGCGGACTCAGCCGTTTGCGCGGGCGGTCCGCCGGACCAGCCAGAGGACCGTGCCGGACCAGCCGAGGTAGACGGAGCCCTCCGCGGCGATCCACCACGGCGGCAGACCGGCGTTGAGATCGATGACGACGAGCACCAGCGCGTGCGCCTGCGCCGCCAGCGCGAGGAAGCGGACCACTCCCAGGTACCGGACCACGTCGGACGCGAGGTAGATGAGCAGCGCGCCGTAGAGCGCGTAGAGCGATGAGGCGGACCGCGTGAGGTACGACACGATCGGCGCGTCCGGGATGGCCCCGAGCCCGGCGAGCGCGTGAGCCCGGGCGTGCCAATCCCGCGGCATGAGCACCGCGACGAGGGCGCAGAGGTCGAGCGCACCGACGCCCCGGAGCAGCCAGGCCAGCGCGCGCTCCGGTGTCCTCATGGCCGGGGGGTCAACCGATGAAGGCCTGGTGCAGGGCCCGCAGGGCCAGTTCGCCCTGGGAGAGCTGGATGACCACCGAGATCTTGATCTCGCTGGTGGAGATCATGGCGATGTTCACCTGCTCGTGCGCGAGCACGTCGAACATCTTCGCCGCGACGCCGCTGTGGCTGCGCATGCCGACGCCGACGATGGAGAGCTTGGCGATCTGCTCGTCGGCGACGGCCTCCTTGAAACCGATCCCGGGCTTCAGCCCCTCGATGACGTGGGTGGCCTTGAGCAGGTCGGGCTTGTCCACCGTGAAGCTGAGGTCGGTCGCCCGCCCGCCGCCGTCGTGGCTGACGTTCTGGACGATCATGTCGACGTTGATGGTGGCGTCGCTGAGGGCGCGGAAGATCCGCGCGGCGCGGCCGGGTTGGTCGGGGACGCCGAAGAGGGTGACCTTCGCCTGGTTCTTGTCGAGGGACACGCCGCGGACGACGACGTCCTCCATGCTGCTGGTTTCTTCTTTCACGAGGGTGCCGGGATTGTCGTTGAGGCTGGAGCGGACTTCGAAGACGACGTCGAACTTCTTGGCGAACTCGACCGACCGGAGCTGCATGACCTTGGCGCCGCTGCCGGCGAGCTCGAGCATCTCGTCGTAGGCGATCTCGGGGAGCTTGCGGGCGCCGGGCACGAGCCGCGGGTCGGCGGTGTACACGCCGTCGACGTCGGTGAAGATCTGGCAGAGGTCGGCCTTGAGCGCGGCGGCGAGGGCGATGGCGGTGAGGTCGCTGCCGCCCCGGCCGAGCGTGGTGATCTGGCCCTCGGAGGTCTCGCCCTGGAAGCCGGCGACGATCACGACGTTGCCGGCGTCGAGCAGCTTGTGGACCTGCTTCGGCGTGATGTTGCGGATCTTCGCCTTGGTGTGGACGCCGTCGGTCACGATGCCCGCCTGGGCACCGGTGAGCGAGACGGCCGGCACGTCCAGCGCGTGCAGCGCGATGGCGGTGAGGGCGATGGTCTGCTGCTCGCCGGTGGCGAGCAGCATGTCCATCTCGCGCTCGCTGGGCAGCGCGGTGATCTCCTTGGAGAGCTTGATCAAGCCGTCGGTGACGCCGCTCATCGCGGAGACGACGACGACGACCTGGTCGCCCTGCGCACGTTGCTTCGCGACGCGGCGGGCGACGTTCTTGATCCGTTCCGGGTTGCCGACGGACGTGCCGCCGTACTTTTGGACGATAAGCGCCATGATCTCTTAAAGGCGGCTGTTGTGCCGGACGGTCGCCGGGCAGACAAAGGAAAAGTTTCGGCCCCGGAGGGACGCACGACGACGCGACACCTCGCCGCAGGCCGCTGCCGCCGGGCGCGATCAGGGAGCCGTCACCGCCGCCGACCCGGCGGCGCGCTTTCCTTGGAGGGCAGGTTCTCCGACCAACGCGACGGGAGGCCCGGGAAGTCCACCCTCTTGGCCGCGGCGGGGTTGGACGTCCGGCGGCCCTTGCGGCAGCCTCGCGGGGTCCGACACGCACCATGCACGAACTCATCCGCGACATCGCCCTCTGCATCGGCGCCGCCTGGCTGCTCGGGGTCGTCGCCCAATGGCTGCGCCAGCCCGCGTTGCTGGCCTATCTGGTCGGCGGATTCCTGCTCGGGCCGGCCTGTCTTCGCTGGGTCCACGACGCCGAGGCGATCGACACCATCGCGGAGCTGGGCCTGATCTTCCTGCTCTTCATGATCGGGCTGGAGATCGACCTGAAGAAGATCATCGCCGCGGGCAGGTCCATCACCGTCACCGCGCTCGTCCAGATCGTGGGCGGATGCCTCCTCGGCGTGGCGGTGTTCGGCGTGTGCGGGTTCCCGCTCGGCGGCGGCAAGGGCTGGGACGCCCTGTATCTCGCGGTCGCGGCGGCGCTGAGCAGCACGGTGATCATCGTCAAGGTGCTCTACGACCGGCGCGAGCTGGACACGCTAGCCGGCCGGATCACCCTGGGCGTGCTGGTGTTGCAGGACCTCTTCGCGATCCTCTTCCTGGCGGTGCAGCCGAGCCTGGACCAGCTCGCGCTCTCGGTGCTCGGCCTCTCGTTCCTCCGCGTGGCGTTGCTCATCGCGGCGGCGATGGCGGCGAGCCGGTACGTCCTCCCGCCGCTCTTCCACAAGGTGGCCCGCCTGCCGGAGCTCGTGCTCGTCGGAGCCATCGCTTGGTGCTTCCTCGTCGGCGAGCTGGCGGCGCGGCTGTCGCTCTCGCGCGAGATGGGCGCGCTGATCGCGGGCGTGGCGTTGTCCACGTTCCCGTACGCGCTCGACGTCACCGCGAAGGTGACCAGCCTGCGCGATTTCTTCGTCACGCTCTTCTTCGTCGGGCTCGGCCTGAAGATCCCGGTCCCGACCGGGGCGATGGTGGCGCTCGCGGCCGGGCTGGCGGTGTTCACGGTGGCGAGCCGGTCGCTGACGACCTTCACGCCGTTGTACCTCATGTCGTCGGGATTGCGCCTGAGCCTGCTGCCGGCCATCTACCTGTGCCAGATCAGCGAGTTCTCGCTCGTGGTGATCGAGCTGGGTGTGAAATCCAGGCACGTCGGCCCGGCCGTCTCCGGCGCGGCCTCGCTCGCCTTCGTCGGGTTGGCCGTGCTGTCCACGTTCGGCATGACGCGGTCGGATCCGCTGGTGCGGCGGTTGATCCCGTCGCTGAAGAAGGCGGGCCTGACCGACCTCGACGACACGCCGGGACGCCACGGCCCGGACGCCCACGCCGGCCATGGCCACGGCGGACGCATCTTGATCCTCGGCTTCTTCCGCACGGCGAGCTCGTTGCTCGAGGAACTGACCCGCCACGCCCCGGATCTTCTTCCCCAGGTGGCCGTGGTGGATTTCAACCCCCTGGTCCACGCCGAGCTCAAGCGACGCGACGTGAAGGTCGTCTACGGCGACATCAGCCAACGCGACACGCTCGTCCACATCGGCGTCGCCGCGGCGGAGGTGCTCATCTGCACCGTGCCGGATGCCCTGCTCAAGGGCATCACCAACGAGAAACTGGTCCGCCAGCTCCGCGAGCTGAACCCGAAGGCCCGCATCATCGCGCCGGCGGACATCCTCGCCGACGTGCCGAGGCTGCGCGCCGCGGGCGCGGATTACGTGAGCGTCGCCCGGCTCGGCGAAGCGATCGATCTCTGCGAAGCCGTCCGCGCCGCCGAGGAAGGCCTGCTCGACGAGAAACAGGCCGACCTGGAGCTGCTGCTCGAGAAGCGCGACGAAGTGCTGCCGTGAGGCCGCGGTGGCGGGGACCGGATCAGCGCCGCCGCTCCGGACCGCACCCGTCCGCGTTTCCCGCTTTGCGCGCGGGACCACGTTCCGCTTCGCTCCCGGCCGCCGGATGAAACTCTCCCGACTACGCGAAGCCCTTTCCGCCGCCGCCGATGCCGCCGATGCCGCCGGCGCGCTCATGCGGCTCAACATGCGACGCACCAAGAAGGTGGACGCGACGCACGCGCACGATATCAAGCTCGAGCTCGACGTCCGCTGCCAGCGCCTG
>JANNAJ010000355.1:0-2262 GCA_031384285.1 Verrucomicrobiota bacterium | reverse complement strand
TCCGCTCGTTCCTGCTCGGCGCGGTGAAGCATTTCCTCGGCGACCTGCGCGACCGGGAGAACGCGGCCAAGCGCGGCGGCGGCATGGTGCCGGAATCCCTCGACCACCACACCGGCCAGGGCACGGCCCCGGGATCGCAGGTCGCCGATCCGGCCTCGGACGTGCCGGATCGTGTGTTCGACCGCGAATGGGCCTTGGCCGTCATGGCGCGCTCGCTCGGCGCGCTGGAAGCCGAGTTCGCCGCGACGGGCCGCGCCGCGCATTTCACAGCGCTCAAACCGTGGCTCGTCGGCGACGCGGCGGCGCTCTCGCAGGCGGCCGCCGCCGCTGCGCTCGGGATGAGCGAAGGCGCGGTGAAGGTGGCGATCCATCGCCTGCGCCGGCGGTTCCGCGAGCTGGTCCGCACCGAGGTCGCACAGACGCTGCCCGCCGGGGACGACCTCGACGCCGAGCTGCGTTACCTCATCGAGGTGCTGACCGGCGGTTGAGCACCCGTGCCCGGGAGGGTGGATGCTACGATCTGCTCCGGCGGCAGGGTCTGGAAGACGCCGGGATTCCTGCCGCCTCCGACCGTCCCGACCGCCGTCCGAAGGACGTCCGCCGATCCCGCCGATCCCGCCGATCCTGTCCTTCCGAAGACTTGTGTACATCGGGAACCGGCCGCCGTGCTGCGGGCCGGTTCCCTTGGACCACGGTTCACGCCTGGGTGTCGCGACGGAGCTTCCGGGCCACGCCGAGCAACAGGCAGGCGCCACCGGCGAGGGCCGCCCATTCCTGCGGCTCGGGCACGGCGGTCAGGGCCTGCGGCTCGCTGTAGAAGAAGTCATCCATCGCCACGACGTCGTGGGTCGGGTCGTCGATGTTGCCGAGGCCGAGCGCAAGGTTGCCGGAGGTGATCCGGACGCTCGTCGCGACCTGTCCCGGATCGAGGGTGAGGCCGAGGAAGGAGAGCCCCTGGTTGTTCACCGGTGCGAACCCGCTCGCCAACACGACCCCGCCGGCGCCGATCAGCTCGAGCTTGGTGGTGTTGGCGAGGTCCACGTCCACGAAGATGGCGCCGAACGCGGTGATGGTCGCTGCCTGGGAGGTCACGTTCGGCTGGAAGAACGTGGCCTCGAGGTTGACCGAGCCGACCGCGGCGAAGAGGCGCTGCGGGCTGAACAGGCTGAACTCGGCGACGTATCCGGCGTCCACGTTGCCGAACTTCCGCGTCGGGGTGGACCCGCTGTTCTCGCTCACCTGGAAGCCGGTGCCGTCCGTGCTGAACACGGCGCCGCGGCGGGAGTTCACGTTGAAGAAATTCGCCGGCATGGCGGCCGGGAGCGCGGCGGCGTCCCAGTTGATCTCGCGCCGGCCCGTGGTGAACTCGGTGCCCAGCGTGTTGTTCGCTCCGTTGTTGGCGCCGCCGATGGCGGTCTTGAAGTCGTTGACGGGCGTGCTCAGCCCGGCGTCGGAGCTGCCGGTGCCGATGCCGGAGAAGAGCGCGGCCTGGGTGTCGAGGGCGAGAGCCGCGGTGGCCGCGGCGAGGAGGGATCGGGTATGCTTCATGGTGTTGGTGCGGTGTGTCGGCGCGGACGGTCTTCGCCCGGTCACGCCCGATGACGCCGAGGACCTGCGCGGCATTACACGTCGCGCGAAGATTCTCCCGGCTTTGGGCGGCGGGTGATTTCCGGTAATGCTCTGCACGCCTCCGGCGTCATCGGTCCTGTGGAGAAGGTGACCTGGCCGGACGGCGGCCGATGCCAGACGAGGGAGCCGACATGACGGCGTGCTTGGAGCGCGTGCGCGCGGGCGACAACGCCGCGGCGCGCGACCTCGTGGACGCGCTCGCGCCGCTCGTCGGCAAGATCGTCGGAGCCCATCTGCCGTGGCGGCTCTCGGCGGACGACCTGCGTCAGGAGATCTTCATGAAGGTGTTCGCGCGGTTGGATCAATATGCCGGTGTGGTGCCGTTCGAGCATTGGGTCGCGCGGGTCGCGCTGAACACCTGCCGCGACCATCAGCGCGGCGAGCAACGTTCGCGCGAGGTGCGCTGGACCGACCTCGGGGAGCAGGAGGCGGCGGTGCTCGAGTCCATCGCCCACGAGACGGCGGCGCCGGACGCGACCGAGGGCATCGCCGCGCGCGAGCTGGCGGAGCGGTTGCTCGCCACGTTGTCGCCGGACGACCGGCTGGTGGTGACGATGCTCGACCTGGAGCAGCGCACCGCGGCGGAGGTCCGCGAGTTGACGGGCTGGAGCATCACGGGCATCCGTGTCCGGG
>JANNAJ010000333.1:0-4028 GCA_031384285.1 Verrucomicrobiota bacterium | reverse complement strand
CACCCGCGCGGAGATCATGCCGAGCAGAGGCAGCACGGAGGACCGGTGGGCGATCTCGATACTCGCCACGCCTTTCCGTCCGTCATCGATGGCAGCCATGAAGTCCGCCCAGAGGAGTTTCAGGTTGTGGCCGTCGGGTTGTTGCAGCTGGGAATCCTCGTGGACCACCGGTGCGTTGCCATCGGTCGGATAGAACGTCCAGCCGTCCTGCCATCCGATGTGCAGCGTGCCTTTCGTCCCATAGAAGTAGGCGCCGACGCGGTGCTTCTCCGCGTGGTTCTCGGCGAAGCGCCGGTGCTCCCAGGTGCAGGTGAACTGCTCGAACTCGTACACCGCGACCTGGTGGTCGGGCGCATCGGTCGTCTGCCCGTCGTCGTTGAGCACCGCAGGTCCGGCGACCGGCCGGCCCATGGTGGAATACACGCGCCGGGGATACTTCTCGCCGCTCCACCAGAGCACCTGGTCGAGCCAATGGACGCCCCAATCGCCGAGCTGGCCGTTGCCGTAGTCGAGGAACTGCCGCCAGCCGCCGGGATGGATGCGTTTGTTGAAGGGCCGCATCGGCGCCGGCCCGCACCAGCGGTCCCAATCGAGCGTCTTGGGGACCTTGGCGTTCGGCGCGGGGTTCTCGCGGCCGCCGCCGCCGTGCGCGAAGAGCCGGACCATGCCGACATCGCCGACCGCGCCGGACTTGAGGAACTTCATGCCGCTGACGTGGTGCGGCCCGATCCGGCGGTGCAGCCCCACCTGGACCACGCGGCCGCTCTCCCGCGCGGCGCGGAGCATCGCCTTGCTCTCGTCGATGGTGTGGCCCGTGGGCTTCTCCACGAAGACGTGCGCGCCGGCCTTCACCGCGTCGATGGTCTGGAGCGCGTGCCAGTGGTCCGGCGTGGCGATGATGACGACCTCGGGCTTCTCCTTCTCCAGCATCTCGCGATGGTCGAGGTAGGTCTTGGGCTTGTCGCCGTTGAGGCCCTCGACCTCGTTGGCGGCCAGCTCGCGGATATCGCTGTCGGCGTCGCACAGCGCGACGACCTTCACGCGTCCGCCGGCGATGGCCTCGCGCAGGATGTTCTTGCCCCACCAGCCGGAGCCGATGAGCGCGGTGCGGAACTTCCGGGCCGGATCGGCCGCTCGGATGAACGGGGCCGCGGTGAAGGCCGCGCCGGCGACGGTGGCGGTCCGGATGAACTGGCGGCGGTCGAACGTGGAGGCGGAGGTCATGGTCGGCGGAGGCTTCGGACGCTGCGGTGGACAGCGGTAATCAGACGGATTCCGCGGCGCGGCGCAATCCGCGCCTCTCGCGACGCCCGGGAAAAGCCCGCCGGGAGGGCCGCGACGGGACCGGCGACATTTACACCGCCTTAACAACTCTCCTCTTCCAGCCACACAAAGGCTTAACGCGACCGGGTTCTATTGAGGTCGAAGTTCGGCGGCGGAGTCCGACCGGACGAAAGAACAAAAAACAAACCACGTCACACAAAGGAATCCTATGAAGCTCATCACCCAGTCCATCCTCGTCGCCGTCCTCGGCGCCGCCACCCTCACCTCCATCGCCCAGGACGGCGGCCGGCCCGAGCGCCGCGAAGGTGGTCCCCGCCGCGGCGGATCCCCGGTCATCGCCGCCCTCGACGCCGACAAGGACGGCGAGATCGGCGCCCCGGAGATCGCCAACGCCAAGGTCGCGCTCCTCACGCTCGACAAGAACAACGACGGCGCGCTGACCGCCGAAGAGCTCCGTCCCGCCCGGCCCGAAGGCGCCCCGGCCCCGGACGGCGCCCGTCCGCCGCATGACGGCCCGGGTGCCGCCGGAGCGGGCAAGCGTCCGGTCCCGCCGATGATGGCCGCGCTCGACAAGAACGGCGACGGCTCGCTGGACGCGACCGAGATCGCCGGCGCTTCCGCCGCCCTCGCGACGCTCGACAAGAACGGCGACGGCAAGCTCACCCGCGAAGAGCTGCGTCCGGCCCGTCCAGAAGGCGCCCCGGATGGCGCTCCCGAAGGCGGCCGCGGCCATGGCGGTCCCGGCGGAGCCGATGGCAAGAAGGGTCCCCGCGGCCAACGCCCGCCGGCCGGCGAGTGATCCGGAGCATCGACGACACGAAGATCCCCGAGGCGATGCCTCGGGGATCTTTTGTCATCCGGCGACCGTGCGGACGAGGGTCACTTCGGGTCGTAGTTCAGCCACGGGCCGAGCCAGCGTTCCATCTCGGCGAGCGGCTTGCCTTTGCGCCCGGCGTGGTCGGCGACCTGGTCGCGGTCGAGCTTGCCCACGGCGAAGTACTTCGACTCCGGATGCGAGAAGTAGAGGCCGCTGACGCTGCTGCCGGGCCACATCGCGAAGTTCTCGGTGAGCTGGATGCCGGTCCGGGCCTCCACGTCGAGCAACTGCCAGAGCGTGCCCTTCTCCGTGTGGTCCGGGCAGGCGGGATAGCCGGCGGCGGGCCGGATGCCCCGGTATTGCTCGTCGATAAGCTGCTCGGGGGAGAGAGCCTCCGTCTTGCCGAAGCCCCATTCGTCGCGGACGCGCTTGTGCAGGCATTCGGCGAAGGCCTCGGCCAAGCGGTCGGCGAGCGCCTCGGCCATGATGGCGTTGTAGTCGTCGTGCCGCGCCTTGAAGCCTTTCACGACCTCGTCGAGACCGATCCCGGTGGTGACGGCGAAGCCCGCGATGAAATCCGCCGCCGGCTTGGCCGCGATGAAGTCCGCGAGCGACCAGTTCGGCGTGTTGTCGCCCTTCTCCATCTGCTGGCGCAGGAAGTGGAGCTTGGTGCGCACGGTCGAACGCGTCTCGTCGGCGTAGACCTCGACGTCCTCGCCGACGCGGTTGGCCGGGAAGAAGCCGTACACGCCCTTCGCGCGGATGAGCTTCTTGGCGATGATCTCGTCGAGCAGCGTGTTCGCGGCGGCGAAGAGCTTGGTGGCTTCCTCGCCGTATTTCTCGTGCTGGAGGATGCCGGGATAACGTCCGCGCAGTTCCCAGGTGTGGAAGAACGGCGACCAATCGATGAACCCGCGCAGCGTCCCTAGCGGGAAATCCTCGAGCACCTGCACGCCGGTCTTCTCCGGCCTCGGCAGGTCGTCGAACTTCAGCTTGGCGGAATTGGCCTTGGCCTGGGCGAAGGGCTTGAGCTTCTGCACCTGCCCGGCGTGGGCCGAGCGGGCCTTTTCTTGGTCCTCGCGCAGCTGCTCGACGAAGGCGGGCTTCTGCTCGGCGCTGAGCAGCGCGCTGACGACCGGGACGGCGCGCGAGGCGTCGAGCACGTGGACGACCGGCCCGCCATAGCCGGGCGAGATCTTGACGGCCGTGTGGGCCCGGCTGGTGGTGGCGCCGCCGATGAGCAGCGGCAGCTTGCTGCCGGTGCGCTCCATCTCGCGGGCGACGTGCTGCATCTCGTCGAGCGACGGCGTGATGAGGCCGCTGAGGCCGATGACGTCGACCTTGTGCTCGATGGCGGCGGCCAGGATCTTCTCGCAGGACACCATCACCCCGAGGTCGACCACCTCGTAGTTGTTACAACCGAGCACGACGCCGACGATGTTCTTGCCGATGTCGTGGACGTCGCCCTTCACCGTCGCCATGAGCACCTTGCCCTGGGCCTTCACGGCTTGGCCGGCGGCGGCCTGCGCGGCCTTCTCGGCCTCCATGAACGGCGTGAGATAGGCGACCGCCTTCTTCATCACGCGGGCCGATTTCACGACCTGCGGGAGGAACATCTTGCCGGCGCCGAAGAGGTCGCCGACGACGTTCATGCCGGCCATGAGCGGGCCCTCGATGACGAGCAGCGGCCGGCCCAGGAGCTGGCGCGCCTCCTCGGTGTCCTCGTTGACGTGGGCGTCGATGCCCTTGACGAGGGCGTGCTTGAGACGTTCCTCGACCGGCGCGCTGCGCCAGGCCTCGTCGGCCTTCGTTTCCGCCGTCGTGCCGGTGGCTTTCCTCTTCAGCTCCTCGCCATGGGCGACGAGGCGCTCGGTGGCGTCAGGCCGCCGGTTGAGCAGCACGTCCTCGACGAGGCCGAGGAGGTTCT
>JANNAJ010000310.1:0-6701 GCA_031384285.1 Verrucomicrobiota bacterium | reverse complement strand
AAAACTGGTGCCCCGGGCCGGACTTGAACCGACAACAAATTGATTAAGAGTCAACTGCTCTGCCATTGAGCTACCGAGGCGTTTGGCGCGGCGGAAAATGGTGGCCTCCGGATTCTTTGTCAACGGTCCCGACAAACGTTTTCGCGGATCCGGTCCGACCCTCACCCAACGGAGCTTTCCATCGGCGCGCGGCGCGCTTCCCGGAGGGACGCCGGCGCGGCCCGGTCGCCTCCGGCACGCGTCTCCCTTTGCGTCCGGACGTTTCCGATGTCCAGACTCCGGGCATGTCCAAGCCTCTCCACACGCTCCGTGCCGGGGTCATCGGCACCGGTTTCATCGGGCCGGTCCACATCGAAGGGCTCAAGCGCCTCGGCGTGCAGGTCACCGCCGTCTGCGGTTCGACCCGGTCGGCCCGCGCCACGGCGGACCGCTGGGGGATCCCCGCGGTCTACGGCGACCACGACCACCGCGCGATGATCGCTTCGCCGGACGTGGACGTCGTCCACATCACCTCGCCCAACAAGGTCCACGTCGAGCAGTCGCTTGCCGCGCTCAAGGCCGGCAAGCACGTCGTCTGCGAGAAGCCGCTGGGCATGACCGCGAAGGAGACGGCGAAGGTCGTCGCAGCGGTGCGCAAGGCCGGCCCGCGCGGCCCGGTCTTCGCCGTGAACTACATGTGCCGCTTCTTCCCCGCGGTGCTGCAGATGCGCGCGCTGGTCCAGCGCGGCGATCTCGGCCGGATCATCCACGTGCAGGGCCACTTCTTCCAGGACTGGCTGCTCAAGGACACCGATTACAACTGGCGCCTGCTCGCCAGCGAGGGTGGAAAGCTCCGCGCGGTCGGCGACATCGGCACCCATTGGATCGACACGGTGTCGTTCATCCTCGGCGCCAAGGCGGAGAGCGTGTTCGCGCACCTCGGGACCTTCCACAAGACGCGGTACCGTCCGACGGGCGAGGTGAAGACCTTCGCGAAGGGCGATCCGGCGACGATGGTGCCGTACACCGTGGACACCGAGGATTTCGGGAGCCTGCTGCTGCGCTTCGGCGATGCGCCGCATGGTTTCGCGGAAGGCGTCCACGCCAACGCCTCGATCTCGCAGGTGGCCGCCGGATGGAAGTGCGACCTCGCCGTGGGCATCTACGGCACCAAGGGCAGCGTGCGGTGGAACCTGCAGGACCCGAACGAGGTCATCCTCGGGCGCCGCGACGAGCCGAACCAGGTGCTGCAACGCGCGACCGCGGGGTTCAGCGAGGATGTCGCCGGCTTCACCGATTATCCGGGCGGCCATCCCGAGGGCTTCCCGGACAGCCACAAGATGCAGTACCGCGCCGTCTACGAGCACATCGCGAGCGGGCGCGGGACGCCGGTGCTGTTCGCCACCGCCGAGGACGGCCACCACGAGGTGCGGTTGTGCGAGGCGATCCTGAAGAGCAGCCGGGCGAAGAAGTGGGTGGCGGTGTGATCTTCGGCCGCGCGACGGGATCTGCCGTCGGCCTCCTGGAGGCGAGCGGACGGAAGCCCTTCCGGCACGCCTGAGGAGTCTCGTCCTCGCCGGAGCCGACATGAGGACGCGATGTCCACGGCCCGGTCCTGTCCGGATGCGATTGGATGTGGCGGACACGTCGGCGGAATGTGGCGCGGAGTCGTGCTCCGTGTGGCCGAGCTGCCCTCGGCGTGCGGGGCATCGCACACCGCCCTCGAAACCGGAGCATGTCGTGTCCGGAATCGCGCGCCCGTGCGGCCCGGCATGGTTTGCGGTCCAGGCGCCTGAAGGCCGAACTGGATGCGCCCGTGGCCGCGGCTCGCTTAGGCGTGCTGCCGATGCCGACGACGAGGGGAGAAGTCACGGACGGGCGGCAGCCCGTCCCTACCATCTTGGGTAGGGTCCGCGCTGCCGCGCGGCCCCATCTGTCCTGCGGGTCCCGCTCAGGAGACTTCCACGAGTCGGAAGTGGCTGCCGACCTCCGCGACCACGGATTCTTGGGGGAAGAGCCCGAACCCGACGCAGAGGCCTTGCTCGGCCTTCGCGTCGCTCGCGCCAACCTCATCGGGCACGCCTACTGGGATCTTCCCTCACTCCACCTCAACTGTCCGCCACTTCCGGTCACACCCATTCCGTCTCCTCCGCTCGCGGAAGGTTCCTGCCGGTTGACACAGCGGAATCCGGGGCCATCCCCGGGTGAATACATCGTGCCTCGGGGCGTCCGCCTACCGCAAAGCCGGGCAGTCCACGCTTCCAGAGCGCGGGCCGGCCCCGTAGTCTCCCTCCACCACATGCGTCCCATCCCAAAGATCCTCGGGCTCGTCGCCGCTCTCGCGGCGTTCGTGGCCAACGCCGAACCGCCCTCGAAACTCGTCCTCCGCCTCGGCGACCACATCGCCCTGGTCGGCAACGCGCTGCCCGACCGGATGCAGCACGACGGCCATTTCGAGACGCTGGCGCAGACGAAATTCGCCGGGCAACAGCTTGTCTTCCGCAATCTTGCCGCCGCGGGCGACGAGGTCGTGCTCCGGCATCGCTCGGAGAACTTCGGCACGCCGGACGAGTGGCTGAAGAAGGTGCAGGCGGACGTGGTGCTCGCGTTCTTCGGCTACAACGAATCGTTCAACGGCCCGACGGGCGTCGCGAAGTTCAAGACCGACCTCGAAGGGTACCTGAAGCATCTGCGCTCCCAGGATTTCTCGGGCAAGGGCGCGCCGCGCGTCGTGCTGTTCTCGCCGGTCGCCAACGAGAAGCACCAGGACCCCAACTTCCAGGACCCGGCCGCGAACAACGCCAACCTGGCGATCTACGCCGCGGCCATCGCCGAGGTGGCGCGGGGGAACGACGTGCAGTTCGTGGACCTCTTCGGCCCGTCCCGCTCGTTGTATCTGGACGCCGCGAAGCAGGGGCGTTCCCTGACGGTGAACGGCTATCTGCTGACCGAGGCGGGCAACAAGGCGCTCGCGCCCTTCCTGTTCAAGGGGCTCTTCGGCGAGGCCGCGCCGTCCAAGGACTACGAGAAGCTCCGCGCTTCGATCAACGAGAAGAACGCCGTGTGGCATTCGCGGTACCGGACCATCGACGGCTACAACGTGTACGGCGGCCGTTCGGCGCTGGCCTACCAACCGGACAAGGGCGGGTTCGTCTCCGACCGGAACGCGCCGGCGCCGTATGTCTCCAACTTCAAGACGATGCAGCAGGAGATGGCGGTGCGCGACACGATGACGGCGAACCGCGACAAGCGCGTGTGGGCCGTGGCGAAGGGCGGCGACATCGAGATCGACGACAGCAACCTGCCGCAGGTGGAACCCGTCGTGACGAACAAGCGGGGCGAGAACGCGGACGGTTCGTACAAGTTCATCGGCGGCCAGGAGGCCATCTCGAAGATGACGGTCCACTCCGGCATGAAGGTGTCGCTCTTCGCGAGCGAGGAGCAGTTCCCCGAGCTGGCCAACCCGCTGCAGATGGCATGGGACACCAAGGGCCGGCTCTGGGTGGCGGTCTGGCCGAACTATCCTGAGCGCACGCCCGACAGCAAGGTGGGCGACAGCCTGCTGATCTTCGAGGACACGGACGGCGACGGGAAGGCGGACAAGGTCACGCACTTCATCGACGACCTCAACGCTCCGACCGGCTTCCAGTTCTACAAGGACGGTGTGCTGGTGATGCAGGCGCCGGACCTCTGGTACATCCGCGACACGGACGGCGACGGCAAGGCCGACACCAAGGAGCGCGTGCTGATGGGCATGGATTCCGCGGATTCGCACCACACGGCCAACGCCATCTGCCTCGATCCGGGCGGCTCGATCTATCTGAGCGACGGCGTGTTCCACCGCACGCAGGTCGAGACCGGCGAAGGCCCGGTCCGCAACAACGACGCGGCGATCTACCGCTTCGAGCCGCGCACGTCGAAGTTCGAGACCTACATCCCGTACGGCTTCGCGAACCCGCACGGCCGCGTGTTCGACTACTGGGGCAACGATTTCGTCACCGACGCCACCGGCAACGCCAACTACTTCGGGCCCGCGTTCAGCGGCCGTCTCGACTACCCGGCGAAGCATCCGGGCATGAAGGAGTTCTGGAACCGGCCGTCGCGCCCGTGCCCCGGCACCGGGATCCTCACCAGCCGGCATTTCCCGGAAGAGTTCCAGGGCAATTTCCTGAACATCAACGTGATCAGCTTCCAGGGCATCTACCGGGTCAAGGTGACCGAGGACGGCTCCGGCCTGAAGGGCGAGACCAAGGAGAACCTGATCTCCTCCTCCGACCCGAACTTCCGCCCCATCGCCATCAGCACCGGTCCGGACGGCGCGATCTACTTCCTCGACTGGCACAAGCCGCTCATCGGTCACATGCAGCACCATCTGCGCGACCCGAACCGCGACAAGACCCACGGCCGCATCTACCGCATCACCTATCCGGGCCGCCCCCTGATGAAGCCGGCGAAGATCGACGGCCAGCCGATCGAGGCGTTGCTCGAGCTGCTCAAGGAGCCCGAGAACCAGACCCGCGAGCTCGCCAAGATCGAGCTCGGTGAGCGCGAGACCGCGAAGGTGCTCGCCGCCGTCACCCGCTGGGTCGCCGGCCTCGACAAGAACGCCCCGGACCACCAGCACCACCTGATGGAGGCGCTCTGGGTCCAGCAATGGCACAACGCCGTCGACGTCGCTTTCCTGCGCCGCATGCTGGCATCGCCGACTCCCGAGGCCCGCGCAGCCGCCGCACGCGTCTTGTGCTATTGGCGCGATCGTGTGCCCGACGCGCTCGGCCTCTTCCGCGCCCTCGCCGAGGATGCGTCGCCGCGCGTCCGCTTGGAGGCCGTCCGCGCCGCCAGCTTCTATCGCGAATCCGCCGCGGCGGATGTCGCCCTGCTCGCGCTGAAGCAGCCGACCGATTACTACCTCGACTACTGCCTTCGCGAGACATTGCGGCAGCTCGAGCCGCAGTGGCGCAAGTCGATCGCCGACGGACGGCCCGTCGCCGCGGGCAACCCGGCCGGGCTCAAGTTCCTCGTCGGCCGTCTCAGCACCGCCGAGCTCACCAAGCTCCCGGCCTCGGCCGAGGTGGCACAGGCCATCCTGTTCCGCGCCGACGCGACCGATGCCGACCGGAGCGCGGCGCTCGACGGGTTGGCGAAGCGCCGTTCCACGAGCCGCCTCATCGAGCTGCTCGCCGCGCTCGGTTCGGTGCCCTCCTCCGATCCCGCGGTCGCCGCGAACCTCGCGCGCCAGCTGCCGTTGCAGCCCGCGTCCGATCTCAAGGCCATCCGTCCGCAGCTGGCCTCGCTCATCAACGGCGGCGGCTCGCCCGAGGTCCGGCAGGCCGCGTGGGCATCGCTCGCCGTCGCCGACGGTTCCTTCGACACCGTCTGGACGGCCGCTTCGCGCTCGCCGGCGATCCTCACCGACCTGCTCAACGGCATCCCGGTGCTGAACGACGCCGATTTCCGCGCCAAAGCGATGCCGAAGGTGAAGCCGCTGCTCGGCGAGATGCCCGCGTCCCTCGTCGCCGCGGCCAAGGCGGGCCCCGGCGGTGAAGGCCGCTTCGTCCGCATCGAGCTGCCGCGCCGCGGCACGCTCACGCTCGCGGAGGTCCAGGTCTTCAGCGGCGGCCAGAACATCGCCACGAAGGGCACGGCCAAGCAGTCCAGCACGTCCAACGGCGGCGAGGCCTCGAACGCGATCGACGGCCGCACCGACGGCTCCTTCGTCAGCGGCACCCAGACGCACACCCAGGAGAACGCGGACAACCCGTGGTGGGAGCTCGACCTCGGCGGTGACCGCTCGGTCGAATCCGTCACCGTCTGGAACCGCACCGATGCCGACCTCGGCAAGCGGCTCGAAGGCTTCACGCTGATCGTGCTCGACGGCGGTCGCCGCGAGGTCTTCCGCAAGACCGGCATCGCCGCTCCGTCTCCCAGCGCATCGGTCGCCGTGGGCGGCGACGTGCTCGCCTCGCTCCGCCGCGCCGCCATCCGCGCGGCCGTGAGCATGAACTCCGAGCCCGAGGCCGTCTTCAAGGCGCTCACCGGGCTGATCTCCCGCGGCGACCAGGTCACCGCGGCCGCGCAGGGCCTGCGCATCCTGCCGCGCGCCAGCTGGCCGAAGGACCAGGCGGGTGTCGCCGCCGCCGCCCTCGCCAAGTGGGCGAAGAGCGTGCCGGCCTCGGCGCGCACCGCGCAGGACTACGTCGAGACCGTGCAGACGGCCGACGACCTCGCCGGTCTGCTGCCGGCCGACCGCGCCACGGCCTTGCGCAAGGAGCTCAAAGAGGTCCGCGTCGCCGTGTTCGTCGTCCATGCCGTGCGCGAGCAGATGCGCTACGACGTGCCGCGAATGGTCGTCGAGGCCGGCAAGCCCTTCGAGCTGATCTTCGTGAACGACGACTTCATGCCGCACAACCTGGTGTTCGTGAAGCCGGGCACCCGCGAGCTCATCGGCAACCTCTCGGCGACCATGAAGCCCGAGGAGCTGGACAACCAACGCCGGCCGTACGTGCCGAAGAACAACGCGGTCATCGGCGCGACCAAACTGGTCGAGGCCGGCCAGAAGGAGCTCCTGAAATCCACCGCGCCTTCGGAAGAAGGCAGCTACGAATTCGTCTGCACCTTCCCGGGCCATTGGACCCTCATGTGGGGCACGCTGGTCGTGACCAAGGACGTCGACGCCTACCTCGCCGCGCATCCGGAAGCTCCGGCCGCCGGCACCGGGGCCG
>JANNAJ010000309.1:0-2665 GCA_031384285.1 Verrucomicrobiota bacterium | reverse complement strand
TTCTATTACGTGATGGAGTTGGCGGACCCTGCGAAGGCGGAAGTGATCAGTAATCAATGTTCAGTTGTCAGTAATCAGTCGGAGGCTCCAAGACCTTTGCTCCCCTCACTGACCACTGCCCCACTGATCACTGATTACTCTCCGCGCACCTTGCGCTCCGACCTCGAAGCCGGTCGCCTCCCCGCCGCGCGGGTGCTGGAGCTGGGGCTCGTGCTCGCGGAGGCGCTGGCACATCTGCACGGGCACGGGCTTGTGCACCGCGACCTCAAGCCGTCGAACCTCATCTTCGTGGACGGCCGGCCCAAGCTCGCCGACATCGGCCTGGTCACGGACGCCAGCGATTCGCGCTCGTTCGTGGGCACTGAGGGCTACCTGCCGCCCGAGGGACCGGGCTCGCCGCAGGCCGACATCTTCGCCTTGGGCAAGGTGCTCTACGAGGCGTTGACCGGGCTGGACCGGCGGCGTTACCCGGAGATGCCCGCCGAGGCCCGCGACTGGCCCGACCGCGCGCTCGTCTTCGAACTGAACGAGATCCTGCTCCAGGCCTGTGCCGCGGACGCCCGCCAACGTTACGTCAACGCGGAGGCGATGCTGGCCGATCTCCAGTTGTTGGACGCCGGCAAGTCGGTGAAGCGGCGGCGCTCCGTGCGACGCGGCTGGGGGTGGACCTGGAAAACGGCGGCGGTCCTTGCGCTCGTGGCCCTCGCCTTCGCGCTGATCCGCAACGAGCGCGACCGCCGCGCCGCCCTCGTGCAACAAAACCTCACGCCTTGGGAAAAGGCCGGCACGACCAATCAAGCCGCCTGGCAGGCTTGGCAGCGCGCGTTCCAAATGGTCAACACTTACACCAGAGTCGGCCTGTCCAACGCCATCCAGGAATGGGAGCGGGCCACGGAACTGGATCCAAACTATCTGGGTGCCTGGTCAACCCTCTCGGTGACGATCACCATCGCGGTGGGCGAAGGCCATTTCGCCGGCACCAATCTCCTGCCCCGCGCCAAGGCTTGCGCGGAGAAAGCCATCGCGCTCAACCCCAAAGAAGGCGCTCCCTACCTCTCCCTGGCGCAATGCAACCTCGCCTTGGACTACGACTTTGCCCAAGCCGAGCCGCTATTCCGCAAGTGCCTCGAACTGGGCCCGCCGCATTGGTCGCATCGGAATAACTTCGCGTGGGAAGTCCTCTTTCAGGGCCGCTTCGGCGAGGCGGAGCAGCTTTTTGAACGCGTCAAGCAGGAGAACCCCCAGCAAGGTAGTCCCTACGTCGCCTTGGGGATTTTGTCTTGGGTCGCCGGCAACCCGACGGAAGGGCTCGCACTCTTTGAAGAAGCCATCCGGCTCCAGCCGGACCATCCGCGCTGGCGCTCCTGGCGCGGAGATTTCCTGTGGGCGGCCGACCAGCGCCCGGCCGCCGCGCAAGACTGGCTGCGCCAGGTCCAGCTTGGTGGCTTCCCTTTCCTGGACCGGGATGCGGATGGCGCGGCGCTCCGCCAAGTTCTCAACGAGCGGGGACCGGAAGCATTCCTCGAACGCCTGATCGCTTTGGCCGAAGCACGCCAAACAGCGGGGCAGTTCGTGGCGGGCTTTGATCTCGCCCGGTTGCACGCACGCGCCGGCAACCGCGCCCAAGCGCTCGACCACTTGGAAATCGCGATCGCCGAACACAGCGGACCACTCATGAGCGTGAAGGTGAATCCGGCCTTCCAGATCCTCCGGGACGAGCCGCGCTTTCACGCCGTGCTCCGGCGCCTGAAACTGGAGAAATGAAGCAGGCCCCGATTTTGAACCGCTGATGAACGCGGATGGACGCCGATGAAGCGGCTCCGTGCCGCAGGACACAGGAAGTCGCGCCAGCATCTTGGAGATTGGAACAACAGTCACGACGGACCGCTGCGCGATCAGCTGAAAGCTTCCCGCCGCAGTCCAAGACGCTGGCGCGACTTCGCCGGCTCCACACGGAGTCCGCGAGGTTTTGGAGTGCGGTGGCAGAGCGTAGCGGCGACACCGCTTTCGGCAGCCGGACGGCCGGCAACGAACCAGAAACCCGATTTTGAACCGCTTATGAACGCGGATAGACGCTGATAAGTTCTGCCGCCCCCGCCATCTGCGTCCATCCGCGTTCATCTGCGGTTCAATGGCCCTCACTTCTTCAGCCGGTAGAATTTGGCCGGGCCGATAACGGGTTCCGTGACCCGGCTCTGCGAACCCTCGACCACGGGCATGGTCAGCACCGGGGTCCATGAACTTTCATCCGCCAGATTCGGGGTGGCTTGCAGGGCGAAGCCTTGCGCCCACAGCGGCCACGACAGCAAAACCTGGTCGCCCCTGGCCTGGACCACCAAGGCCGGTGAATCCGCGACTAGGGCCAGACTGGTCAAACCTCCAGCGGCGATGCCGATCACGCCATTCAATCCGGTTGGAATCGTGCTCTGGCCGTAGTCGTTGTTTCCCCACGCCACGACCGTTCCGTCTGCCTTGAGCGCCAGACTGTGTGACCACCCTGCGGCGAGGGCGATCACGCCCGTCAATCCGGCCGGCACCGTGCGCTGGCCAGCCCAGTCCGCTCCCCAAGCCACGACCGTGCCGTCGGCTTTGAGCGCCAGATTGTGAGAGCCTCCGGCGGCGAGGGCGACCACGCCCGTCAATCCACCCGGCACTGTGCTTTGGC
>JANNAJ010000303.1:0-4190 GCA_031384285.1 Verrucomicrobiota bacterium | reverse complement strand
CGAAACTCGGCGGCAAGTTGCCGCCGAGAACGGCCAAGTTGGCCGTGCCACCCGGATCCATCTGTATGGTTCCGGCTCAGTCTCGGCGACCTGCCATCTACAGGAGTGGATCGTGCCCCGCACCCGCGCTTCGGCGGGCGCAGCGGCCGAAAGCCTCGCTGGCGAAGCCGGACCGTTCCCGTCTACGCTGCGCCCGTGCCCGCTGGGATCGCCATCATCGTGCCGATGTTCAACGAGTCGGCCAACGTCGCGCCGCTCGTCGACGAGATCGTGCGTTTGTTCGCCGCCGAACCGCGTCCTTGGGAACTCGTGCTCGTCGACGACCACAGCGACGATGACACCTGGGCGCAGATCCTTGCCGCGCAATCCCGCGACCCGCGCATCCGCGGCCTCCGCCACACCAAGAACCGCGGGCAGAGCGCGGCGGTGTGGACCGGCATCACCGGATCGGACGCACCTCTGCTCTGCACGCTCGACGGTGATCTGCAGAACGATCCCGCCGAGCTGCCGAAGATGCTCTCGATGCTCGGCGAGGTGGACTTCGTGTGCGGTCATCGCGTGGCGCGGCAGGATTCCTTCATCCGCAAGATCTCCTCGCGCGTCGCCCGCCTCGCGCGCAAGGCCGCGCTGCGCTTCGACTTCGCCGACACCGGTTGCGCGCTGCGCGCCTTCAAACGGTCCTCGTTGGGCGGTGTGTTCCCGTTCAACGGCCTCCACCGTTTCCTGCCGATCCTCGTCGCCGGGAACGGCAGCCGCTGCCGCGAGGTCCCGGTGAACCACCGGCCGCGTGTCGCAGGTGTGAGCAAGTACGGCGTCTGGAACCGCGCCTTCCGCGGCCTCCATGACCTCGTCGGCGTCGCGTGGTACCAGCGCCGCCGGATCGATGCGGTGCCGGTCGATGATTCCCGCGCCGCGCGCTGAGCGATCCCGGGCGGGCGTCCCGAGTGCGCTGCTTTTTGCTTTGACAGGGCTGGAAGAAATTTTGACGCGGCCTCTGCTGCTGCCCACATTGGTCGGGCTCGCGCCGGTCGGCATCCGCGGCGGGCACGACGCAGAGATATCCGACGGTCCCGACGATCTATGAGCGAAGAGAACATGAACAACTTCACGCCCCGCGCGCAGCAGGTCCTCGCTTTGGCGCGCAAGGAGGCGGACCGGTTCAACCACAACTTCGTCGGCACGGAGCATCTGCTGCTCGGCCTGATCAAGCTCGGCCAAGGGGTCGCGGTGAACGTCCTCCAACGGATGGGCCTCGACCTCGACAATGTCCGGCAGGAGGTCGAGAAGGAGGTCCGCGGCGGCGGCGAAGGCAAGGTCAGCGGGAACATCCCGTACACGCCGCGCGTGAAAAAGGTCCTCTCCCTCGCCGCCAAAGAGGCGAAAGCTCTCAGCCATACCTACGTCGGCACCGAGCACATCCTGCTCGGCCTGCTCCGTGAAGGCGACGGCGTCGCCGCGAAGGTGCTCAAGAACCTGGACGTGGACATCGAGCTCTGCCGCCAGGAGATCCTCAAGGAGCTGGATCCCGGCTTCCAGCAGAACGAAGGCGAGGAAGGTGCCGGCGAGGAGAAGAGCGATCCGGTGAAGGCCGGCGGCACCAAGGGCGACGCGGGCAAGAAGGAGCTCAAGACGCCCGCCCTGAAAGCCTTCGGCCGCGACCTCACCGAGTACGCCAAGAAGGGCGAGATGGACCCGGTGATCGGCCGCGCCAACGAGATCGAGCGGGTCATCCAGATCCTATGTCGCCGCACCAAGAACAACCCGGTGCTGCTCGGCGAGGCCGGCGTGGGCAAGACGGCCATCGTCGAAGGGCTCGCGCAGGAGATCGCCAAGGGCAACGTCCCCGAACTGCTCGCGAACAAGCGCGTCGTCACCCTCGACCTCGCCCTCATGGTCGCCGGCACCAAATATCGCGGCCAGTTCGAAGAGCGCATCAAGGCCGTGATGGACGAGATCAAGAAGGCGAAGAACGTCATCCTCTTCATCGACGAGCTCCACACCATCGTCGGTGCCGGTTCGGCCGAAGGCACGATGGACGCCTCGAACATCTTCAAGCCCGCGCTGAGCCGCGGCGAGATGCAGATCGTCGGCGCGACCACGCTCAACGAGTACCGCAAGTACATCGAGAAGGACTCCGCCCTGGAGCGCCGCTTCCAGACGGTGAAGGTCGAACCGCCGAGCGTGGACGACGCCATCACCATCCTCAACGGCCTCAAGCCGAAGTACGAGGAGCACCACAAGGCGGTGTTCTCCGCCGAGGCGATCAGCGCCTGCGTGCGTCTCAGCGACCGGTACATCACCGCACGGTTCTTGCCCGACAAGGCGATCGACGTCATGGACGAGGCCGGTTCCAAGGCCCGCATCGGCGCCATGCAGCGCCCGCCCAACGTCAAGGACATCGAGGCCGAGGTCGAGGTGCTCAAGGCCAAGAAGGAGCAGGCGATCAAGGACCAGGACTTCGAGGGCGCCGCCCAGCTCCGCGACAAGGAGAAGGCCGCCAAGGAGTCTCTCGAGAAGATCCTCGCCGAATGGAAGACCGCCAAGGACGAGCGCCGCGTGCAGGTCACGGAGGACGACATCCTCCAGGTCGTCGCCAAGTGGACCGGCATCCCGCTCCAGCGCATGGGCCAGTCCGAGACGCAGAAGCTGCTCGTCGTCGAGCAGGAGCTCGCCAAGATCGTCATCGGCCAGAAGGACGCCGTGTTCGCGCTCGCGAAATCGCTCCGCCGCGCCCGCGCCGACCTCAAGGACCCGAAGCGCCCCATCGGCTGCTTCGCGCTGCTCGGGCCGACCGGCGTCGGCAAGACGCTCCTCGCCCGCACGCTCGCCGAGCAGATGTTCGGCTCCTCGCAGAACCTCATCCAGCTCGACATGAGCGAGTACATGGAGAAGTTCACCGTCAGCCGGCTCATCGGTTCGCCCCCGGGCTATGTCGGTTACGAGGAGGGCGGCCAGCTCACCGAGAAGGTCCGCCGCCAGCCGTACTCCGTCGTGCTGTTCGACGAGATCGAGAAGGCGCACCCGGACGTGATGAACATGCTCCTCCAGATCCTGGAGGAAGGTAAGCTCACCGATTCGCTCGGCCGCCAGATCGACTTCCGCAACACCATCATCCTGCTCACCTCGAACGTCGGTTCGGACGTCCTGCGGAAGAACCACGTGATGGGTTTCGCCAAGCAGAGCGATACGACCGACTACGAGACGATGCGCGGCAAGACGCTCGAGGAGGCCAAGAAAGCGTTCCGCCCCGAGTTCCTCAACCGTCTCGACGACATCATCGTCTTCCGCACGCTCGGCCGCCCCGAGCTCACCACCATCCTCGGGCTCGAGGTGAAGAAGGTCATGGAACGCATGTCCCGCAAGAGCGTGCAGCTCGTGCTCGACGAGAAGGCGAAGGACTTCCTCGTCGAGAAGGGCTTCGACCCGCAGTACGGAGCGCGTCCGATGCGCCGCTCGGTGGAGAAGTACCTCGAGGACCCGCTCGTCGAGGAGATCCTCCGCGGCTCGCTGGCCGACGGCGTCCCCGTCGAGGTCAGCGCCGAAAAAGACAAGCTGACCTTCACGCAGAAGACCGCCCCGGTCGTCGCCGAGACCACGCCGGCGGCCTGATCGTCCGGCCGCTAGATCCGAACGCCGCCCTCACCGGCGGCGTTTTGTTTTTTGCCTCTCCTGATCCCGCCTCGACCGGGGAGGTTGCTGGCGATGCTCCGTGCTGCTCAGGCGGACCGCTTTTCCTGCCGACTTCTCATACCGACTCTTGGTGGATACCGGTAAAACTCGGCTTCATGTTGTGGGCGGCTTGCGCTGCAAGCCGATCGGGTTGCGGGGGCGACTCGCCAACGGCCCGAAAAGAGATCACCCCGACTTGGTACGAGGCAGGTGCCGCGGCCCGTCGTCACGGTGCATTGATCGCGCCGACCTGGGTTGGGTTCACCGAGCGGGAGACGGACTCGGACGCCGCGTTGCTGTGGGCCTCGGACGGCGGTTTTTACAGCGTGCTGCCGTGCGTCCCGCCGGCAGAGGGCTCGCACGGCGGGCGCGCGCGGAACGGTCCCACGGGGCGGGATTCGGCGAGCCTCTGCCGGCAAGATGCCGGCAGCACGTTCCGCCGATCCATACCGACTCTTGGTGGATACCGGCAGAACTCGGCTTCATGTTGTGGGCGGCTTGCCCTGCAAGCCGAGCGGGTT
>JANNAJ010000269.1:0-2850 GCA_031384285.1 Verrucomicrobiota bacterium | reverse complement strand
GGCTCCATCGGCTCGTGAAACCCGGTCCCGACGAAGCGGCCGTCCTCGCCATCGAACGGCCGCATCCGAAGCTCTGGACCTACTACGCGCTCTGCTGCCTGGTCGCGTTGCCGGCCGCGCCGGTGCTGCTGCCGCTCCATTGGTTCCGCTACAGGACGATGCGCTACCACTTCACGGCGGAAGGCGTGTCGATGAGCTGGGGAATCCTGTTCCGCCGGCAGACCCTGCTGAACTACGCGCGGATACAAGACATCCATCTCGAGTCCAACTTCGTGGAACGTTGGCTCCGCCTGGCGCGGTTGCAGGTGCAGACCGCCAGCGGCAGCGCCTCGGCTGAGATGACGATCGAGGGGCTCCAAGAGTTCGAGGCGGTGCGTGACTTCCTCTACTCGAAGATGCGCGGTGTGAAAGACGGGCACCCTCCGTCCGCGCCGCCTGCCGCGGCCACGACGACGACCCACGAGCACGCGGAACTGGCTGCCACGCTGCGCGCCGTCGCCACCGAACTGCGCGAACTGAGGCTCGCGCTCGATCGACGTCCCGGCGGCAGGGAGGAGGGCGGCGATGTTTGAATCGGTCAGCCGGTGGGTGCTCCGCGTCCTGCGCGTGCCGGGCGAACCGGAGCCGCCGTCCGGCGCGCCCGGCTCCGCGCGTGTGTTCCGGGCGGGGCACAACTACTTCCGGTTCCGGTTTTGCCTATGGAGCTTCAAGCAGTTGCTCGCGCTCGCGGGCATCGTGTTCTGGGCCGTCATCTTCATCCAGATCGAACAGTCGGTCCGGGTGCGTCGACAGGAGGGACGCACACCGGTGGCTCTCACCTCGGCCAAGGATTTCAGCGAGTATCTGGAAAAAGTCGGCGCCGCTGAAAGGCCGGTGCCGCCGACCGTCGGTTCCAATGCTCCCGCTGCCCCTGGAACTGCCACGGAGGTGACGGGCGTCCCGGAAGCGAGACCGGACCCGGCGAAGTCCCGCGACGGTCCGAAGAAGCCGCCGCGGCGTGTCCGGATCAACGGCTGGACCGGTTTCCAACAGATGCTGGTCGAGATGGCCCTGCACCTGCCGGACGGGTCCTTCCTGCTCATCTGGACGCTCAAGGTCGCCGGTTTCGTGCTCTACCTCGTCCAGATCCCCGTGACCTACGCGCTCATGCGGCTCGACTACGAGCAGCGCTGGTACGTCGTAACCGACCGCAGCCTCCGCCTGCGCACCGGGATCTGGAAGGTGCGCGAGATGACCATGAGCTTCGCCAACCTCCAGCAGATCGCCGTCAGCCAAGGGCCGTTGCAACGTCTCCTCGGGCTGGCCGACGTCCGCGTCCAGTCGGCGGGCGGCGGAGGCGCTCAACCGGGACATCCCACCTCCGGGCAACGTTCGCTGCACACCGGGCACTTCCATGCGGTGGACAATGCCGAGGAGATCCGCGACCTCATCGTGGAACGGTTGCGGCGGTTCCGTGAGACCGGGTTGGGCGATCCGGACGAAGTCCCCCGCGGCGCGGGTCGTGGCACGGGGCGGGAAGATCGCCCGGAATTGGCAGCCGCCCAAGCGCTCTTGGCCGAGGCGCGCGCGTTGCGGGCGGTCCTCCGCTGAGGCGTCCCGGGCCTCGACCGCCTACCCTGGGCAGATCCCGGCTCCGTCCGAGGCTCAGAGGAAGTCGTGTTCGTCGGTGCGCACTACGAGCGCCGGGCAGGGGGCGTGGCGCACGACCTTCTCGGCGACGCTGCCGAGCAAGGCATGCTGCAGACCGGTGTAGCCGTGCGTGGCCACGATGATGAGGTCGGTTCTCTGGGCCTTCGCGGCATCCACGATCTCCTTCCACGCGCGGCCCACGCGCACGACGGTGTGGACCGACACGGTGGCTCCCAGTTCGGCCCCGAGCTGTTTGAGCCGTCGTTGGAGCTCCACCAGCCGTTGCTCCTCGGCCTCCTGCGGGGCGAGCGGCACATAACCGAAGTCCGCCGGATAAAAGATGGGCTCCATGACGTGGATCAGCGTGAGCGAGGCGCCGAACTGCTCGGCGAACGGCCGGGCATAGAGCAACGCCTTCTGCGACGGCCCGGAGAAATCGACGGGCACGAGGATCTTGCGGATGCGGAAGCGCACGGGCGCGAGGTCGAGCACGGGGGCGCTCGCGAGGCTGTGGCCGTCCTTGTCGCTGATGACGAGGCGGGCCTTCGTCTTGCCGGCGCGGACGGAGGCGGGTTTCTTCACTGTTTTCATGGCGCGAGCGTTCTCTTCGGTTGGGAGCGGCGGGAAGACGGGGTCCTCGCGACAGGCGGCGGAAGCACCTCGATCACCGAGTTCAAGCCGCCGAAAGGGTTGGGGACGACGCGGGGGTTCCCGGGGTCGGCCATCCAGGCGCCGTCCGCGACGAACCGGTATTCATGCATGCCGGGCGACAACGTGACGTCCTTGATCCAACCGCCGCCTTGCGCCTCGATCATCGGGAACATCTGCGGATGCCACTCGTTGAAGCTTCCGGCGAGGAACACTTCGCTGGCCGGCAGATAGGGCAACCGGAAGCGCACGACGACGGTCCTCGTCGGGTCCGGCGGCGGGACTTGGGGCGGATCGGCAGCGGGAGTGCTCATGGTCTTCTGGACTTTTCGGGAGTGAATCTGGAGAGGCGCCCCGGCGCGTGCTCACCGTCGGTTGGCGAAGTGCATCCCTCGGTTGTGCGGGACCAACTCCGGCTAGCCGATCGTGGTCCCGCCGCGCCATGCTCGGGCCATGAAGGAACCTGTCCTGCCCACCGCTGCGAGGCTCGGGCACCAACCGTTCTTCCGCGGGGTGCCTTGGCGACAGCTGGAATCTCTGGCCGCCGTCGCCGCCTGCGCCGATTTCGCCGCG
>JANNAJ010000194.1:0-2057 GCA_031384285.1 Verrucomicrobiota bacterium | reverse complement strand
CCCGGAGTGACGCGGGTGTCTCCCTGAGATGACCTGCGGGGCCGTGCGGTGTGCGGCCCGATTCCTCTTCTGCACGCGGCGTCATTCAGCCTTCACCGTCCGCCCTTTCTTCTCCACCCTCGTGTCCATGAGCACTCCGGCCCCCGCACCTGCCGTCCCCACCGCGCTCGCTCCGAACCGTCTCACCTCGCTCGACGCCTACCGGGGCTTCGTGATGCTGCTGATGATGGGCGAGGTGCTGCGGTTCTGCGATGTCGCCGGCAAGCTGGACGAGGGCGGCCACGGCGGGCTCTGGGCGGGGCTGTGGGCTTTCCTTTGCCGTCAGCAATCGCACGTCGAATGGGTCGGCTGCGTGCTGCACGACATGATCCAGCCGTCGTTCTCGTTCCTCGTCGGCGTCGCGTTGCCGTTCTCCATCGCCGCCCGCGCGGGCCGCGGCCAGAGCACGGCGCAGATGGCGGGTCACGCCGTCCTGCGCGCGGTGCTGCTGACCTTGCTCGGCGTGTTCCTGCGCTCGACCCACGCTTCGCAGACGAACTGGACCTTCGAGGACACGCTCTCTCAGATCGGCCTCGGCTACGTGTTCCTCTTCCTGCTCGGGCTCCGGCCGGTGCGTGACCAGTGGATCGGGCTCGGCGTGATCCTCGTCGGCTACTGGGCGGCCTTCGCTCTGTGGCCGTTGCCGGGGTCGGATTTCGACTACAGCAAGGTCGGCGTCTCCGCGGCGTGGCTGAAGGAGCACGGGCACACCGGCTTCGCCGCCCATTGGCAGAAGAACAGCAACATCGCCTGGGCGTTCGACACCTGGTTCCTCAACCTGTTCTCCCGGGCCAAACCGTGGCTCTACAACGGCGGCGGCTACTCCACCATCAGCTTCATCCCGACGCTCGGCACGATGGTGCTGGGCCTGATCGCGGGCGGTGTTTTGCGCAGCGAACGGTCCGGCAGGGCCAAGCTGAAATGGCTCGCGACGACCGGCGTTGTCTGCCTCGCATCGGGCTGGGCGCTAGGCGCGCTGGGGATCTGTCCGGTGGTGAAGAAGATCTGGACGCCGAGCTGGGTGCTCTTCAGCGGCGGTTGGTGCTGCCTGTTGCTCGCCGGGTTCTATGCCTTGGTGGATTTCCACGGCTGGAAGCGGTGGGCCTTCCCGCTGGTCGTCGTGGGCACCAACTCGATCGCCGCCTACAGCATCGCCCATCTCTGGGACGGATTCATCGCGAAGAACCTGAAGACCCACCTGGGCCAGGGCTTCTTCGGCTTCGCCGGCGCGTACGAGCCGTTCGTCTTCGGTGCGACCTTGCTGCTCGTGGAGTGGTGGATCCTGCACTGGATGTGGCGCCGCAAGATCTTCCTGCGCCTCTGAGCCGCTGGGCCGCGAAAACCATTTGCCCGGGGCGGCACGGGCTCCCAAGCTTGCTGCCGTTCCGTCATCACCACAGCAAACATACAACACCCATGAGCGAATCCTACGTTCCCCTCATCAGCTCCGGCGTCGCCGGTCCGCTGGGCGTCCTCCACCTCCCGCGCCTCTGGCTCAAGGCCTCTCTCGAGGCCGCCGGCAAGCTCGCCGCCGGTTATCCCGGCATCGGCCAGGGCTATGACATGATGGTCCTCAGCGCCCTCGGCCTGAGCGCCGACGCGGTGAAGGCCTTCCTCGCCGCCTCCAAGCCGACCTATCCTCAGTTCGAGGCCTGGATCAAGGCCCAGCCCGGCGTCAACCTGACCAAGGGCAACATCCACAAGCTGAACGTCTCGATCGCCGGCTACATCCACGCCGACGAGACCCGCAAGAACATCCTCGCGGCCAGCGGCCTGCCCGACAACGGCTCCGTCCTGCCCGACGCGATCAACCTGAACAACATCGACGACTGGTTCGAGTTCCACCAGGCCGTGCTCAAGTGAGCCCGGGTCGTCGTTGACGACACCTTCTGACGGCGCGGCCCCGGGGCCGCGCCCTTTTTTGTTCCGAAGGGTTGCTGCGGGCCGCGGTCGGCGCGACGGACGCCCAAACGCCCCCCCGGCCGGGGCCGCCGGGGCGGGGCCCAATGGGAGCACAC
>JANNAJ010000166.1:0-1712 GCA_031384285.1 Verrucomicrobiota bacterium | reverse complement strand
CGGCGAACTGGCGGAGTTGGAGTGCCGCATCGTGTTTTCCCGCGTGGAGAAGCAGCGGGACGGCGAGGCTTGGCGCGGATTGAAGACCCGGATCGACCGCGGAGAATGGCGTGGCGAACCCGTGGACTGGAAACGCGTCTCGGCCCGGACCCGCGATCTGACCGACCGTTTTTCTCACCGCCTCGCCCTCGGTAGCTTCGACACCCTCCATATCGCAGCCGCGCTGGAGGCCGGCTGCGCCCGCTTCCTCTCCTTCGACGCCGCCTCCAACGCCCGGGTGCTCGCCGCCTCGGCCCGCCTCGCCGTCTGGCCCGAACTCTCGCCCGAGGAGAAATCCCGCGTCGTCCGATGATCCCCAAGGAGCTCCTCAAGAAGATCCGCCAGATCGAGATCCGCACCAAGCGGCTCGTGAGCGAGTCCCTCGCGGGCCAGTACCACTCGGCCTTCAAGGGCCAAGGGATGGACTTCGACGAGGTCCGCGAGTACCAGCCCGGCGATGAGGTCCGCTCCATCGACTGGAACGTCACCGCGCGGATGAACCATCCGTTCGTGAAGAAGTTCCGCGAGGAGCGCGAGCTGACGGTGATGCTGGTGGTCGACCTCAGCGGGTCCGGGCTGTTCGGGTCCGGCGACCAATCGAAGCGCGAGCTCGCCGCGGAGCTGGCCTCGGTGCTCGCCTTCTCGGCCATCCGCAACCAGGACAAGGTCGGGCTCGTGCTCTTCACCGAGACGGTCGAGAAGTACATCCCGCCGCGGAAGGGCCGCCGGCACGTCCTCCGCGTGATCCGCGACATCCTCTACCACCAGCCGAAGTTCCGCGGCACCTCGCTCAACGGCGCGCTGGAGTTCGTCAACCGCATCCTGCCGCACCGCTCGGTCGTGGTCGTCGTCTCCGATTTCCTCGGCGAGACGAACCCCAGCCGCGCCGAGGTCATGGCGCACCTCAAGCGCCGCGCCGTCCACAGCGAGACGCTCGGCCGCACCTCGTCGACCGTGCTCCGGCAATCGAGCCGCAAGCACGATGTCGTCGCGGTCCAGGTCATCGACCCCTTCGAGCTCGTGCTTCCGGACATCGGGCGGCTGGTGCTCCAGGACGCAGAGACGGGCGAGCTCGTGGAGATCAACACCTCGGACGGACGCCGGAGGACGGCGTTCGCGAACCGCCAAGAGAAGACCCAGCGCGAGCTGGACCGCCTGTTCCGCGGCGCGAAGGTGGACGCCATCCGCGTCCGCACCGACGAGCCGTACGACCGGGCCCTGGCCCGGTTCTTCGACACCCGCGAGAAACGGAGGAGACGCGGATGAGAGCTGAAGGAAAATGGAAAAAGGAAAAAGGAAAAAGGCACGGACCACGCTGCCGCACGTCTCTCTTTTGCCTTTTGCCGTTTGCCTTTTGCCTTGTCGCAGTTGCCGCGACGAACGCCGCGACCAAGGCCACGAACGGCGTCGCGTCTTCCCCGCAGTTCCACGACATCAAGCCGCCGCTGGAGATCGTGACGATCGGCACCTGGCTCGGGCGCATCGCCGCCGCGGCCTCGCTCGGAGCGCTGCTGTGGCTCGGTTGGTGGCTCTGGCGCCGACGCAAGCCGCGGACTGCCCGCGCGCATAGGGTCACATTGCGCGCCTTGGTGCAGGCTTCGAAATGGGCGGCCTGGGCAATCGGGCCGCAGCCCAAAACGCCCACGCGCAGCAGTCGGGGGTCCTTTGGCGGC
>JANNAJ010000508.1:0-3099 GCA_031384285.1 Verrucomicrobiota bacterium | reverse complement strand
CCCTGCTGCTCGCCGTGCCTGGCGCGCTTGCGTCGTTGTGGCACATTGGCATCCAAAAAGTGCCCGCCATCACCCCCGCGTCGGCACGGGTCGCGCCCGGAGGCACGGGAACGCTCCCGCTACTTGGACAGGAAACCACGCGGCTTGGCCACGGACGGTGCCGGGAACGGCAGCGTATCCGGGGTCACGCGGACATCCGTCGTCAGCTTCAAAGGCACCGGCGCGCCGAGGTCGAAGGTGAGCTCGGCAAAGTAGGCGGACCAGCCTTTCGCCGGCGCAGGCACCTTTGCCACGTAGTTCCCTGAAGCATCCCGGTCCATCGGGACGGAATGATAGATCGGCCCGGCGACCTCCAGGCGGAAATCCCGTACCGCGTCGTTGTGGGCCTGCCAGAGAAGCACCTGCTTGGGCTTGGTCCGGGTGGAGACGGTGAGCGTGCCGTCGGCGCCATGCTGCCAGGTGAACTGTGGCAGCGGCACCTTGTTGAGCGTCGCGTGGTGCCACGCCATCAACGTCTCGTAGGCATCCGTGCCGCGGAGCGAATGGTCGCCGTTCGGCACGTAGCGGAGATGCTTCACGCCGGGCAGTTGACCGAAGTAGAACTGCGAGGAATCGGGGAGGAAGAACTGGTCGCCGGTCGCGTTCATGACGAGCTTGGGCAACGTGAGCCGTTCGCGGTAGCTGAAGGGGTCCTCGATCGCGTAGAGCGCCTTCGATTCCGGCGTGCCGAGCCAATCCATGATGTGGTGCTGCGTGTAGTTGCCGACCGCCGGAGCGAAGAAGCCGTAGGCCTGGAAATGGTGCTTCATCGATTCCTCGGTGTTCAGCACGTCGATCACCAACGGCGCGATGGCCACGACGCGGTCGTCCACGATGGCGGTCGTCCAGGTGGTCCAACCGCGCTTCGACCCGCCGGCGACGACGAAGGTGTCGACCTTGGCCTTGCCGCCCGCCTCGCTGGCGAGGAACTCGGTCACGGCGTCCATCGCGCGCACGGCGGATTTGGTCATCGGCAGACGGGCCGGCCATTTCTCATCGCCGGTCTTGAGGAACTTGTCCCATGTGTAGGCGATGAGGTCGTCCTCGGTCCGCTCGACCCCGTCGTTCCCGAAGATGAGCGGCTGGTTCGGCACCATCTTGAGCTCGACCACGACGGACTTGGTGGCCTTGGCGATCTCGATCAATTCCTTGGTGGGTGTGGGCGGCTTGTTCCCGCGGTTGGCGCCGCCGGAGATGAAGAGCAGCGCGGTCGAGTGGGCCAGGTTGTCGGGTTTGACGACGAGCAGCCAATGCTTCCACTCGGTACGGTTCACCTCGTTCGTGGTGAGCCAGTGCTGCGAAGTCAGGTCCAGCGCGTATCCTGTGGCGCTCTCGTCGCGGAGGGAGATGGCAAGTTTCCATGCGTAGCTCGGGTCCGGAGCGGCGACGTAGCGGTCGAGCGCGGTGGGATGGTCGGTGGCGCGCGGCTTTGCAGTTGCCGGGAAAACCGCGGCGACCAAGGAGACGACAACGGCGGCGAGCCGGGCGACGGCACGAACTTCGGAGGGGACCATGCGCCGATGCTGCCGGTGTCCTGCAAAAGCGCGCGAGCCAAAAACCGTGACGATGTCGCTTCGGTGCCGCGGATCCATCGCGCCGCTTCAAGCCCGCGCCAGCAGCGCCTCGACCCGGGCCACATCCGCCGGCACATCGACCCCGACGCTGTCGTGGGCGACCCGCGCGACCGCGATGGGGACACCGTTCTCGAGCGCTCGGAGCTGTTCCAGCTTCTCGGCCGCCTCAAGCGGCGACACCGGGAACGTCACGAGGCGCAGCAGCGTCTCCCTCCGGAATCCGTAGATCCCCAGGTGCTTCAGGAAAGGGAACGCCGCAAGCTGCTCGGAAGCCGCCCTGCCCGCGAGATCGCGAAGATACGGCACCGTCCGGCGCGAGAAGTAGAGCGCGCGTCCGTCCATCGCGACGACCGCCTTCACCACGTTGGGATTGTCGAACTCGGCGAGGTCGTGGATCGGCGTCGCCGCGGTGGACATCTCGCACTTCGACAAGAGCGAGGCCACGGCGTCGATCACCGCCGGATCCATCAGCGGTTCGTCGCCCTGGATGTTCACGTACCCGTCGGCGACGATCCGACCGGCCACCTCGGCGATGCGGTCCGTCCCGCTCGGATGGTCGTCCCGGGTCATCTCGACCCGGCAGAACCTGGACGCCACTTCGGCGATCCGGGCGTCGTCCGTCGCCACGACGACATCCGACAGCGATCCCGCCGACCGGCACCGCTCCACGACATGCTGCACGAGCGGCTTGCCAGCGATGAGGTGCAGCGGCTTGCCGGGGAACCGGGTGGAAGCGAAGCGGGCGGGGATGACGCCGATGATCTCCATGCGCCGGATTGAAGCCGAAAACGCGGCCGAGGTGAAGCGTCCCGCGCCGCCCTCGGTCCTTCAACGTGCCTGGCGCACCCGGACCGTGTAGCCCTTGGCCTGCGTGTTCATCGCCGCTGCGCGGAAGGTCTCCATGCCGTTCTCGGTCAGGATGAGGTCCTGCCACGGCGTCTCGTCGCCGGTGGCGATGCCTTGGGCGTCCTTGAACACGCACTGGACCTGGACCTGGATGCGGCGGCTCTCGCGGTTCCGGAGCACGGCCGCGACCTCGAGGCGACCGTCCTCCAGGACCTTCTCCTGGAGCGCGGCCGCGGTGACGGAACGCTGGGCGCCGCTGTCCAGCAGGACGAACTTGGCGCCCGTCTCGAGGTTGTGCTTGTCGGAATTGACCGGCGCGTAGGCACCTCCGCCCGCGCATCCGGCGACGAGGACGAGGGACACGAGAAGGGCACCGATGGATGAGGTTTTCATGGGGGAAAGGATCAATTGCGGTCGCTGAGGAAGAGGACGGTGTCGCGGCCGGCGACGACATCGAACGCGACCTGCCGGGTGACGATCGTCTGGCCGGTCGGGTTCCGGAAGGCGACCGTGGCGGCGTGGCGGCCCGGCGGCAGCCGGAGCGTCGCGAACCCGAGCAGGTTCGGCAGGTTGTCCCACGCCCGGACGTCGGCCGACGGCGTCGTCGCCGCCGAGAAGATCTTGCTCACAACCCCGGCGG
>JANNAJ010000507.1:0-5147 GCA_031384285.1 Verrucomicrobiota bacterium | reverse complement strand
TGCCGTTCACCGGGATGGTGCGCGTGAGGTCGGCGTTGTAGTTCGCATAGTTCGCGGCGACGTCGAGCAGCAGCAGGTCGCCGGCTTTGCAGGGCCCGTCGTTCTCGATGTAATGCAGCACGCAGGCGTTGGCGCCGCTGGCGATGATAGGGTTGTAGGCGAACCCGCCGCCGCCGCGGGTGAACTCGTGGATGAACTCCGCCTCCAGCTCCAGCTCGTTGACGCCGGGTCTGACGTATCGGGCCACCCGCTCGAAGCCCGCCTGGGTCAGATCGCATGCCTTCTGGAGCAGCGCCATTTCATCCGCCGTCTTGACCACGCGGAGCCGGTGCAGCAACCGGGCTAGCCGCTGGTAGTCATGCAGCGGATACCGCGCCTGGAGCCCGGCGATGAAGCGGGCGTCGCGGGTCTCCACCTCGGAGACCGAGCGCTTGTGCTCGTTGGTGTTGAGGTACACGTGCTCCGCCTCGCACATCAGCTTGTGCAGGACGACGGGGAACTCGGAGATCCAATGGACCTGCTGGATCCCGGTGATCCGGCGCGCCTCGTCCTTGGTGAGCTTGTGGCCTTCCCAGATGGCGATGATCTCGCTGGTCTCGCGCAGGAACAGGACCTCGCGGTGCTTCTCGTCCGCGGCATCCGGGAAGAGCACGAGGACGGACTCCTCCTGGTTGACGCCGGTCAGCCAGAAGAGGTCGGAGTTGGCGACCAACCGGAGCGTGCCGTCGGCGTTCGTGGGCAGGATGTCGTTGGAGTTCACGACCGCGAGCGAGCCCGGCAACATCAGGCGGGCGAGGCGGGCGCGGTTCTCGACGAAGAGCCGGGACGGGATCGGGGCATGGCGCATGGCGAGAAAGGTTGGGCCGGAAGCCGGGGCGGTGGCAACAACGGTGCGCGGACCGGATGCGCCCGCTGCCGCGCCGTCGTTCTCCGCCTCCGGCACGGACCACGGACTTGCCCGCGCCGGGTCGCTTCGGCGAGGAACTCCGCACCGACGTCCAGTCGGCCTTCCCGCGGTTCAAGGAACATCGGAACGTGGCGAACCGCTCCGCCCGCGGACCGCCGCCCGCGACCGACGGGGAACGACCGGACGGCTTGCCCGGGAAAGACTTCTCGGTGGCTCGCAAACGGGCCTAGGGACCGCTCATCCTTGCCTCGTCATGAACGCATCCTCGGCTTCCCCGGCCCGCAGCGGAGCGCTGCTCGCGATCAACCTGCTCTTCCTCATGGTGTGGGGATTCGCCGGCATCGGGAAGGTCGTCTCCGGTTACCCGGCATGGTTCGGCGACAAGTTCGGCAAGACCCTGCTCGCCACGTTTCCGGGCCTGACGCTCTCGTACTGGTCTCTGGCGGGCGCCGAGCTCCTGGCGTTCGGCTTGGCCGCGTGCGCGCTGCTGGGCGGCGAATCCCTCGGACGCCGCGCTCCGAAAATGCTGACCTGGATGCTCGTGTGGAGCCTGTTCGTGTTCGTGCAGCTCAGCTTCGGCCTGTGGCTGACCTCCGACTTCACCGGCGGCGCGCAGATGTTCGCCTACTTCGCCGGGACGCTCGTGTCGCTGCACTTCGTCGGCGGGGCCTCGGCTCCGGCTAGCGCGCCAAGATGAAGCGCCCCTTCCAGTCGACGCGGTAGGCGCGGCCGTGGGTGAGCAGGGTGCAATCGATCTCGATGGTGTCGCCTGCGCGCAGCTCATCATGGCCGAGCAACGCCGCGGGGATCTCCATGCCGGCGACGTTGCTGACGTTGCTGCCGACGCCCGAGGCATTCTCGACGCGCACCTTCGGCTCGCTCCAGACCGGTTCGCGGCCGGCGCCGATGCGCGCACGGACGATCTCACGACCGTCCACCCGCAGGGTCCAGAGCGCGCGGTCGGCTTTCGGCACCGAGGCGCCGCGGTAGTAGGCAGGCTCCACGATGTCCAGCGAGTAGAGCCCGACGAAGAGCCCGCGCGGGCTCCAGCAGACGTAGAGATCCGCCAAGTACGCCTCGCCGGACGCCTTCACGAAACCTCGTTCGCGATCCCAGGCACGCATCGCCCGGGGCGGCAGGAAATCGGCGAGCGGGTCCGGCGGCGCAGGCGGGATCCCTTGCGAGGCATCCGGCCTCGGCGACGGCGCCGAGGAATGACGACGTCCGGCGTCGAGCGACCGGAACACTTCGACGAGCTCCTCGTAGGGACGGTCGTGGATGTCGACCAAGCCGAAGTTGAAGTTCTCGCCGTCCTCGCGCCCGTGGGTCGGTTCATCCGAGAACTGGAACCAGTCCGCCCCGACGACAAAGGGCAGGCGGACCAACGAGCCGAGCGTCGTCCGCGCGACCTCGGCCCTCGCGGCCTGCGTCGGCGCGACGGGATAGGTGCCGTGCGAGTTGCGGTTGCCGCTGCGGTTCTCGCGGGCGGCCGCATAGAACTCGCTGACGATCACCGGCTTCCCGGTGAGCGCGTGGAGCGTGTCCGGATAGCAGCGCAGGAACGAGCCGTCGGCCCAGTGGGCGTTCAGGTTGCTCGACGCGACGTCGACGTGCCGCGCCGAGGCACGGGCGACCTCCGGGTAGAAGAAGGCCTGGTAACGGTCCCCGAGGAACAGGGCGTCCGGGTCGTTCTTCCGGATGAGCCCGCGCATGACCTCGTAATACCGGTCCGCGACCATGCCGAGGAACCGGCGCATCACGCGGACGCCGTCGCCTCCCGGCCGCAGGAAGAGCATCCCGCCGCGCCGGAGCTGCGACCAGCCCGTCGCGTTCTCCGGCTCGAAATCGGCGAGCAGCTTCTTCCAATCGCCGTCGTAGGTCTCGCGCAACAACGCGACGAGCCGGTGCCTCTGGCCGCTGCCGGAAGGCTGCTCGAGCGTCATCTTCCACAACGTGGCGTTCCACCATCCGAGCTCGTTGTCGCTGAAGTAGCCGACCACCCGTGGATCGTCGCGGAGCGGCCCGATCTGGGCGCGCGCGGTCTCCTCCATCCGGCGGAGATTGACCTCATCCCACATGTCCCACCACGGCGCGCCGGCGGCCGCACCGATGTGCAGCACCGGCGTGATGCAGAGGGTCTGCGCCGGCGATGAGCGAAGCGGAGGCAGGTCCGCCCAACCACCGAGCGTAGTGAATCCCCACGACGAGAGCCGCCGCAGTTCCACGTCGGCCCACGCGCTCGGCGCCACGTGCTGACGCCACGCGGCGTAGGCAGGGTTCTCCGGATCGTAGGCCTCGCGGGAGGCGCCTTGCGACAGCACGCAGACGCCGACCGAGAAGAAGCGCTGGCCGGAAGGTCCGATGAACCACCAGGCGCCATCGGATCGCGCGACCTTGAAGCCGCCTTGGTCTCCGCGCTGGTCGTCGCCGGCCCAAGCCCCGGACACCCAGCAAAAAGACCACGCCATCAGCGCGACCACCCCGAGCAGCCGATTTGTCCTGCGGATCCGCACGCGCCGATGGTGACAGGACCACGATGCCTTTGGAACCGGGCGATGGGTGCCTTTTCAACTTCTTGGTGTGTTGCTCCGCGTTCCGTTCCCGGCAGCGTCCCGAACGCCACCGGCCGGTCTCCCCATGGTTCAAGACCACCGGTTCCGGGCTTGGCCGGCGGCCTATGACAAGGGACGCTCCGGCCATGAACATCCGTCGGCTTCTCTGGAGGGTCCTGAAGATCCTGGCGGCTCTCGTGCTCGCGCTCGGCATCGCGGTCGGGTCCGTCTGGGTCTACTTCCATCCGTCCTTCGAGCGCACCACCGGCATCGTCTACGGCCGGCGCCACGGGCATGACCTCACGATGGAGGTCGTGCGGCCCGCCCATCCCAACGGCCTCGGCGTCGCGTTCATGGTCAGCGGCGGATGGAAATCGGGCACGAACGCCTTCCGCCCTTGGATGGTCGCGGCGCTGCTGCGGCGCGGCTACACGGTGTTCCCGGTCTGCCACGTGTCGCAGCCCGAGGCGACGGTGATGGAGACCGTCGACGACGTGAACCGGGCCATGCGCTTCATCCGGCTGCATGCCCGCGAGAACGGGGTGGACCCGGCGCGGATCGGCGTGAGCGGCGGCAGCGCCGGCGGCCACCTGAGCCTCATGCTGGCCACGCGGGGCGGAACGGGCCGCGCCGACGCGCCGGACCCGGTCGACCGCGAGAGCAGCGCGGTGCAGGCGGTGGCCATCTTCTATCCGGTGACGGACCTGCTGGACCTCGGCGCCTCGACCGAGAACCTGCACGACGGCGGCGCGCCGAAGAGCTTCATCAAGGCCTTCGCCCAGGAACCGCAGGATCTCGCCGCATGGAAGGTCACCGGCCGCGAGATGTCGCCGATCCACCACATCACGACGAACCTGCCGCCTACGCTGATCTACCACGGCGACGCCGACACGCTGGTGCCACTGGACCAATCGCAGCGCTTCCGGGCACGCGCGAAGGAACTGGGCCGGTCCGTCGAGCTCGTCGTCCATCCCGGCGGCACCCACGGATGGCTGTCGATGGTCTGGGACGTGCGGAAATTCGCGGACTGGTTCGACGCGCATCTGCGGGCGGACACGGCGAGATAGCCCCGATCCGGAACCGCCTGAAGCCGCGTGAAACTTCTGCCCTCCGCCAAGGTCATCAGCCCCGAGTGAACTTCGTGTCCGGTCGTCTGAGAGCTCCGGTCTGGATCGTGCCGCTGGTCATCGCCGGCCTGGTGGCGGCGTTCGGCGTGTGGGGCAACGCCCGGTTGCGCCAGACCATCGAGGGTCAGCTCGCGGCGGAGCTGACCGCCACGCTCGACGCCAACGTGACCGCGCTGGAGATCTGGACCACCAACCAGATGAAGCTCGCCACCGTGCTGGCCGGGGAACCGGCTCTGCGTGCGCACACGCTGCCGATCCTGGCCGCCACCGATGGAGCGACGGCCTCGGAGAAATCGGCGCTCGCGGAACTGCTGCGCGGCCGGCTGAAGCCTGCCGGCTACGGAATCGCGGACCTCGTCGATACCAACCTGATGATCGTCGCAAACTCCATGCGCGACGGCCGAGGGCGGAGCCGGCCGGTCTTCGAGGACCAGGTCGAGAAATTCACCGAGCTGTTCGCCACCGGCCAGCCCGTGCTGATCACGCCCTTCAAACCCAAGCGGCCGGGCGGGGGCGGCCCGCCGCCGGGAGCCGGTTCCCGCGGCGACGGAGGCTCGCCGG
>JANNAJ010000153.1:0-1780 GCA_031384285.1 Verrucomicrobiota bacterium | reverse complement strand
CCAGATCGTCCGCGAGGATCAGCACGATGTTGGGCTTCGCCGCGACCGCTCCGTGGAGGGACACCGCCGCGGTAGCGCTCGCGAAGACCGCGAGCAGCATCCGTGCGATCAAAGCGGTCCGCCAAAGACGTGTCATGGCTTCGCCTCCGATGCCCCACCGGGAGCCGGCGACGGCGACGGGACATAGGCCGGGTTCGGCGTCGGCATCTGCGCGCCTACGGACCGGCGCCAATCGGCCAGTTGCTTCCGGAGCCGACGGACATCGGCCGGCCGGCCGCGGGACAAATCGTTCTTCTCCCCGATATCGGCGCCCAGGTCGTAGAGCTCGACGTGGTCGTCCTCGTAGAACTCGATGAGCTTCAGAGCGCCCGACCGGACCGCGCCGTACGGCGTCGCGCCGCCGGGATGATAGTGCGGGTAATGCCAGAAGATCGCGTCGCGCGTGAACCCGCGCTTCCGCGTCAGCAACGGCACGAGGCTCCGTCCGTCGATCGCGTGGTCGCGGTGCGGACGGATCCCGGCGATCTCCAGCAGCGTCGGGAAGACGTCCGGCGAGATCACCGGCGTGGCCTCGGTCGTGCCCGGCGCGACATGGCCGGGCCAACGCACGATGAACGGCACGCGCACGCCGCCTTCATAGGCCGATCCTTTGCCGACGCGCAGCGGGACGTTAGAGGTCGGCGGTACCCGACCTACAGTCAGCCCGCCGTTGTCCGACGTGAAGATCACCACCGTGCGATCGGCGATGCCGAGCGCGTCGAGCGTCCGGGTGATGCGGCCGACGCTGTCGTCGACGCTCTCGATGAGCGCGGCATAGGCCGGGTCCCGGTGGGGCGCATCGGGCCGGGCCTTGCGGCGGTATCGATCGACGACCTCGGGCTTGCCGGCGATGGGCTGATGGACGGCGTAGTGCGGGAGGTAGACGAAGAACGGACGATCCCGGTTCGCGGTGATGAACTTCACGGCCTCGGCCGATTCTCGGTCGGTGAGGAATTCTCCCGGCGGTCCTTCGGCCAGCGTCGGGATCTTGTACGGCGCGACGTAGCTCGGCGGTTGCCCGCGGTCGTAGCCGCCGATGTTCTGGTCGAATCCCTGTCGCTCGGGGAAGAACCCCGGCCCGCCGAGATGCCACTTGCCGATGCTCACCGTGGCATAGCCCGCCGGCTTCAAGGCCTCGGCGATGGTCTGCTCCTCCAACGGCAGGTGCATCGTCCAGTCCGGCACACGAAGCTTGGCCTTCGGGTCCCGATGTCCCTCGATCCAATCGGTGACGTGCAGGCGCGCAGGGTAGCGACCGGTGAGCAACGATGCGCGCGTCGGCGAGCACACCGTGCAAGCGGAGTAGGCCTGGGTGAACTTCATGCCCTGGGCGGCGAGACGATCGATGTTCGGCGTCTCGTGGAAGGTGCTGCCCATGCACGAGAGATCCGTCCAGCCGAGGTCGTCGACGAGGATGACGATGAAGTTCCACGGCTTGGCCGGACCTGACGCAGCCCGGGCCGGGAAGAGCGTCGAGCACAGAGCGATGGCCAATGCGAGGAGGGTCTTCATCACGGGGTGCTTCTCACCGGAGCTGCCGCGCGAGCCAGGGCGAGACCTTCTCGGCCCAGCTCGCGGCGTGTTCGCGGAGGCCGGGTCCGCTGAAGTGCACGCCCTTGCCGCCGCCGTCCCGCAAAGTGCCTTTCAACGCGTCGGTGTCGGGTCCTTCCAAAGCCACCCGGTCCCTCCAGAGCGACGCCTGCGCCGCTCGGATCTCCGGCGACGCCTCATCGCCCGGGAC
>JANNAJ010000139.1:0-9750 GCA_031384285.1 Verrucomicrobiota bacterium | reverse complement strand
TTCCCGCCGGCGGGTGCGGCGGACTTTCCAGTCCGCCGAGTTGCCCGGTGGTGCGGGGCGCTCGGTATGTCCACAGTGTTCTGGGGACTGACAGTCCCGATAACCGGCAGGCTCGACAGGCTGCCCTACGAGCTCTCGGCCAGGACCAGATGTTCGTTGAGACCCGCACGACCGCCTGTCACGGCACCTGCGGGTCCTCGATCCGCGATGCGGCAGAGCTCCTTCAATGCCCGCCGGCGTGCTCTTTGATATACTCCTGCTTGAGGCCGAGTTTCTCCGGGGCGTGGAGCACGAGCATCTTCATGCGGATGTCGGCGGGGATGGTGGATCTCGTCAGCTTTGAGACGACGACCATGAGCGTGATGGCGAGGGGCACGGCCCAGATGGCCGGTTGTTCGCACAGGATGCGGAGCAGGGGATGCTCGGCCCAATACCCGGTGAGCGACCACGGCTTCAAGGCTTCGAACCACGCGGGCTCCGCCACGCCGAGCGACTTGAACTTCGCCGCCTGCGTGGTGATGAAGGTCGTCCAACTCGTCAACGAGATGGCGGCGACGGCGAGCATCCCGCCCGCGAGCATGCCGGTCGCGGCCCCGCGGGTGGTCATGCCGCGCCACCAGACGCTCATGAACAGCAGCGGGAAGTAGCTCGCGGCGGCGATGGCGAAGGCCTGGCCGACCATGAAGTTGATCTCGAAGTTCTCGACCAACGTGCCGAGCAGCACCGCCACGGTGCCGACCGCGACGGCGCAGAACTTGAACATCCGCATGCGGTCCGCCGCGGTGCTCCGGGGCCGGAGGATGCGCCCATAGACATCGTGGGCCAGGGCGCCGGTCATCGAGACCAGCAATCCGCTGAAGGTGCTCATGAACGCCGCGAAGGCTCCGGCGCAGGTGATGCCGCTGAGGACGGAGCCGAGCACGCCGTAGCGCTCGCCGAGCATGGCCGGCAGCTTGAGCACGATGCCGTCGGTGCCGTTGACGCCCACGCCGTCGTAGAGCGAGGGCATGAGGTTCCGGCCGAGCGCGCCGAAGACCGGCGGGAAGACATAGAACACGCCGATCAGGATCATCACCCACATGGTGGTGCGCTTGGCGGCGACGCCGTCGGGATTGGTGTAGAAGCGCACCAGGATGTGCGGCAGCCCGGCCGTGCCGCAGACCAGCGCGATGATGAGCGAGTAGGTGTAGAGCAGGGCATAGGGCCGGGCGTCGAGTGGCACTGAAACGCCATCGGCCTTCGGGAACGCGGTGATGGAAGTCGCGCCCAGGTCGACGGCGATCCCGGCACGCTCGAGAGAGCTGAGCATCTCGTTGTTCAGCTCGTTCCACGACATCGCAGGCTTGAGCACCAGATCCACCGTTATGTTTGTCAGCGAAGGCGCGTAGGCCAACCGGCTGAGCTTTTTGTTGCCTGTATAGGTGTTGAGCAAATTCGTCGCCGGCACACGGTTGGTCGCGAGACTGAAATCGTGGCCCCTCAACCTCTGCCGCAGATCAAAGTAGGTTCCGACCGCCCAGCTGAAGACCGGCCGATGGTTGTCGGCGACGACGAGCGGTCCGGAGTAGATCCACTTCGGCTTCGCTGCCTTGGCGGCCTTGGTGGTCAGCGGGCCGAAGGGGTTGAGCCAGGTCTCGTCCTTCGGTGCCTTGACTGGCAACGGTTGACGGGCCGAAACGGCACCAGCCTTCACCGCGATCTCTTTCGCTTCGTCCGCGGACACGGCCGCCATTCGGCCTCCGGACGCGGGCAGCAAAGCGATGCCCCGGGACACGAGCAGATTGCTGACGCTGGCGACCGCTTCCATCCGCTGGGTGTAGGTCAGGGTGAAAGGCCCGACTTCGCGGCCGAGGTCGAGGTTGGTCCGCGCGATGAGGCCGCGACCGCTGTAGCTGGCGTAGTCGCCCAGAGCGAGGACCAGCGGGTATTGCGGGAAGGTCAGCTTGCGCGGCTGAGGAGTCCGAAGCGGCTCAGCGATTTGTTCGAGCCGCTCCGACAACCCTTGTGCCTGGGTAACGGCGACGAAGCCGCTGGTGTCCGTCACGGATGAAGACGGCATCTGCGGCGGGCCGCCGTTCACCCCGAGTTGCTTCCCATACCCGCCGTACACGCTCATCAGCACGAACACGGGGACGGAGATGGCGAACATCTTGGCCCAATACTGGAAGGCTTGGATGAGGGTGATGCCCTTCATGCCGCCGAGGGCGACGTTGAGGGTGATGACCGCGCCGACCAGCACCACGCCGACCCAATAGGGCAGGCCCTTGTGGCCGTTGAAATCGATGTCCTTGAAGATGTAGGCCAGCGTCGTGCCCGCGCCCTTCATCTGGGGCATGGTGTAGAAGAAGCCGATGAAGAGGACGAACACGACGGCGATCTTGCGGAAGACCGGCGAGTCGTAGCGTCCCTCGGCGAAATCCGGGATGGTGTAGGCGCCGAAGCGCCGGAGGGGCCCGGCGATGAACAGCAGCAGGAACAGGTAACCGCAGGCGTAGCACACCGGGTACCACAGCGCGTCGTAGCCGCTGGACATCACCATCCCCGCCACGCCCATGAACGAGGCCGCCGAGAGGTATTCGCCGGAGATGGCCGAGGCGTTCCAGCCGACGGACACGCTCCGTCCGGCGACGAAGAAATCCGCCGCGGACTTGGACGATTTGGCCGAGCGGAAGCCCATCCAGATCGTCACCACCACGGTGATGAGCGAGAAGCCGAGGATGTACGGATCGATGGCGGCGAACATGGGGGAGATAGGAATTTGGAAAGCAGGAAAGCAGGAAAACAGAAACGCTATCGCGAAGGTGGATGCGGAGCAGGCGGGCTTCGCCTGCTTTCCTGCTTTCCAGATTCGACCATGTCCAGCTTTTCCCGTTCGGAACCGAAACGGGTGAAGGCCAAGGTGGAGGGATCGATAGCGGCGAACATGGGAGAGATAGGAATTTGGAAAGCAGGAAAAAAAGAAACGCTATCGCGAAGGTGGATGCGTAGCAGGCGGGCTCCTCCTGCTTTCCTGCTTTCCAGATTCAAACACTTCGCGGCCGACACGTTTCACGGTGAGCGGGGTCGCGGCAAAGTTGAGCAACAAGCCCGCTTCGAGGTCCAGCGCCTTGAGATACGAGCGCACGGTGGCGAAAAAGATGGGCTCAAGTCCGGAGACCGCCTTCAACTCCACCACGATCACGCCTTCGACCAGCAGGTCGACCCGGTGTTCGCCCACCAGTTGCTGCCGGTAGCGGATGGGCACGTTCCTCTGGCGTTCGAAACGCAACCTCGAGGCCTCCAGTTCGAGGGCGAGGGCGTTTTCGTAGATGGATTCCAGAAACCCCGGTCCAAGAGCTCGATGGACCTCGATGGCCGCCGCGATGATCCGGCCGGTGAGTTGTTCGTGTGGAAGCACGGGGGAAGGGACAGGTCAGGAAAGAAGAAAAGGGCTAAAGCGAAGACCGCCGCGGGGCAGACGTGCCTTTCCTGCTTTCCTGCTTTCCAGATTCAACCTCTCTCACTTCTGCGTCTTCCAGCGCGATGGATCGGCGGATGAAGACCCAGGCGATGACCCAGACGAACGGGAAGAACAGGACGCCGAGCACCAGCCAAGTCAGGGTGAACCCGCCGACCCGGATCGCCATCGCCTCGGGGAAGTGGTAGTTCAGCAGGGGCATCCCGAGCAGCGCGACCAAGAACGTCGCGGCGCAGGCGATGGACAGCCGGAGTTGGCGGCGCTTCAGGCGGGCCAAGAACGCCTCGGAATGGATGTCGATGGCGGAGGTGTCGTCGGGAGTCACGGGTCTGGTCTAGCCGAGGGCGGGGGGCGGCGGCAAGGCAACCGGAGAGGAATCGCGGCCCGAAAGGGCCTGTCCCGGGGCCCGGAGCATGCCCGAGATCGGCCGCCGGCTCGTTCACGCAAGCGAACGTTGACACCCCGTTTACCCGTCCGTAGCGTCGCCTCGTCACACATCACAACACGTTAACGCCATGCTCCGACTTGCCTTAGTTCTCGCCTTGGTCGCCGGGATCGCCGCCCTTGTCGTCAATTTCGTCGTCACCAAGCCTGCCATCGAGGCGCAGACCGCCAAACTGGGCGAGACCGAGCAGCAGTTGACCACCGCCACGCAGGCCAAGACCAAGGCCGAGGGCGAGTCCAAGGTCGCCAAGGCGACCGCCGAAAAGGCGACGAAGGAGCTCTCCGAGACCAAGACCTCGCTCGAGACGGCTTCGTCCGAGGCGACGATGCAGAAGGTCCGGGCCGACAAGCTGAACACCGATCTCGACAAGACGACCAAGGCCCGCAACGAGGCCCAACAAGAGCTGGCCCGCTGGGCCGCGCTCAACGTCAAGCCCGAGCAGATCGTCCAGCTGAAGAACGACCTCCGCGACGCGACCGATGCCCGCGCCGCGCTCGCCGACGAGAAGAAGATCTTCATCCGCAACATCGACAACCTCCAGGCCCGCTTGGACCGCTACGAAGGCGACAAGGAACGCCCGGTCGAGATGCCCAACCTCAAGGGCAGCGTGGTCGCGGTCGATGCGAAGTGGGACTTCGTGCTCTTGGACGTCGGCCAGAACCAAGGAGCCAAAGCGGGCGGCATCGTGATGGTCCGCCGCGGCGACAAGCTCGTCGGCAAGGCCCGCATCGTCTCCGTCGAGCCGGACCGCAGCTTCGCCAACCTGCTCCCCGCTTGGAAGCAGGGCGACGTCGCGGTGGCCGAAGGCGACAAGGTGATCTACTGAGACCCGCCATGACGACCTTCCGCCGCCTTCTCGCGCTCCTTGCCCTTTCCGGTGCGGTCGCGTTGCTCGCCGGCTGCAAGTCGGATGACGATCTGTCCTCGCGTCCGTGGAACACGCCGAAAGGTTGGGAGAACGGCCTGCCGTCTTCGATGACCGAAGGCCGCTGAAGGCCGCTGAAGTTCAGTAGCCCCCTTTCAAGGACCAAGCCGGCGGGATTTCCCGCCGGCTTCTTTCTTTCCGGAGCCTCTCTCGACGCCGGCCGCGGGATACCGATGAAGAACGGGTTATCCCGGGTTCACCGCGCGAGCCGGAGGAACCGGACCGTGTCCTCGGCGGGAACGTCCACGAAGAACCGTCCGCCCTCGCTGCCGATGGTCGCGTCGAGCGCTTGCCAGACGACGCCGGGACCGACGCCGGACGCCGTCTCGATCCGCCAACCGACGAAACTCACCGGCCAGCTCACCCGGAGCCCGTCGACCGTTTGTGCGGTGACCAAGGTCGGCGGGTTCTGCGACGGCGAGAGCAGCGCGTTGAGCCGGAGGTTGAACGCCGTGTCCGTGCTGGTGGGCGATTCTTGGTGGATCTCCACGGCGAGCACGTTCGTGCCCTTCACGAAGTTCGCCGCGGCCAGGTCCGTCTCGAAGAAGGTGGTCTCGTCGGTGCCGCCCACCCGGGTCGTCGCGCGGGTCAGGTAGTTCACCGTGCCGGTCGGGAGATTGCTGCGGAAGACCTCCCTGCCGTTGAGATAGACCACCCCGCCGTCATCGCGGACCAAGCCCAAGGTCACCGTCAGGAAGCGCGCCGGATCATCGACGAGGAACGCGTGCCGGAAGTAGGTGGTGATGTGCTTCTGGTTGGTGTCGGGCCCGAAATCAACCGGGGTGACGACGTTCGGGTCGCCGTAGCCGAGCACCGCGGCGCCTTTCCTCCACAGCGAATCATCGAATGACGGCGCCCGCCACGGGGTGCCGAGATCGGTGCCGAGGTCGGAGAACCTCCACTCCGCACCGGCCGGCACCAGCGTGACTTGGTCGAGGTCGCCCGGCAGCGTGGCGCTGAAGTCGAGGCCGGCCCGGTCGGCGGTGAGGTCGAGCGGATTGGAGAAGCCGACCTTGATGAACGACAGCCCGTCCGCCTGCGCCTTCAGCGTGTAGGAACCTTTCGCCAGGCCCGGCAACACGTACGAGCCGTCGGTGTCGGTGTAGGTGAGCTTCGTGTTGGAGACCGAGACGCGCACGCCTTCGACAGGCAGGCCGTCGCGCAGGACCTTGCCCGCGACATGGACGGTCGTCGGTGTGCCGACGGTCACGAGGGTCGAGGCGCTGGCGTGCGCCCCCTTCATGTCGCTGACGGTGCAACGGACGAGGTAGTCACCCGCGGTCGGCCAGCTCTTGCTCGCCATCGATTGGTTGTCGCCGAACGTGCCGTCGCCGAACTCCCAGTGGTAGGCCAGAGCGTCGCCGTCCGGATCCGCTGCGGTCGCCGTGAAGCCGACCACCGCGCCGATGCCGGCGCTCGTCGCCGAGGGCCGGATGGCCAGACCCGGCGCCCGGTTGCCGACGAACGGCCCTTTCATGAACACCACGTCGAGCGATTCCGGGACCGTGCCGCCCTTGCCGACCGGCGTGATGTGGAGGTCGGCGACAGGGTCGGAGAAGGTGCTGCCGATGACGACGGCCGAGTCGTTCTTGCCGTCGGCGGATCCCGGCGTGGTGTCGAGCAGGAGGCTCTGGTTGTTGTTGTCGGACCTCGCCCAGCGGACGCCGAGGCCGCTCATCAACCAGCGGTTGTCGGTGAAGCGTTGGCGGAACTCGTACCAGTAGTTCGTCCTGCTGTTGCGGGCCACCTTAAGCGCGCGGATGCCGGTCGCGTTGGTGGCGTCCACCGCGAAGACGCGGTAGATGCCGTTGGTCGTGAGCGTCCGCACGCCTGCCGGCACGAGCCAGTTCAGCGCCGCCCTGTTGCGCGCGTTGAAGTGCCGCCGGCCGGCGCCGGCATTGCCCATCGTGTCGAAGGTGTCGCCGTATTCGACGTTGCTGCCGGTGGACGCCGTGGCGCCCGCGCCGCTGGTGTCCCAATAATTCGCATGGTTCAGCCCGTAGTTGTGCCCGAGCTCGTGCGCCGGCACGCCGCCGGCGGTGTCGAACGACGCGCGGATCCAGCAACCCGGCGCGCCGACGTAGCCCAGGCCGGCCCACGCGAAGCCCGGCACGTTGCCGAAGCAGATGAGGTCGAAGTCGTAGGCCGTCAGGACGAAACCCGCCGCTTTGGCCGCGTTGCGCGCGTCGGTCCGCAGCACGCTCGCGTCCGTGGCGCCGTATTCCTTCGCCGTCTTCGGCATGCGGAGCGTGGCGGTGACGGCGGAGCCTTCGCCGAGCGGCAGGAAGCTGGTGCGGCCGTAGGATTGGTCCTTGTAGAACTGGTCGAGGTTCTTGGCGAGGTTTGTCCCGGTGGCGTCGCTGAACGGCGCGCCGGCGAGGTCGGAGAAATCGCAGCGGATGAAGATCAGCCGCTTCTGTCCCTCCGTCCGGGCCGACGCCGGCTTGGCTCCGCCGCCGCTGGTCGTCGAGTCGGTGCCGTCGCCGCCGGATTCCGCGAGGATCCGTTCGTCGTTCAATGCCTCGGCGTGCGCGGGTGAGCACAGAGCGAGGGGTTGTCCGCCGTCGTCCACGACCACGGCTTGGCCGGAGCCCGAAGCGGCGAGCCCCGATACGGCGCACATCGGATCGGTCGCCAAGGTCGCCGCGGCTTCATCCGGATCGAGCAGACGGAGCGGGTTCTCGTCCACGGCGAGCAGGCCGTCGAGCGCGACGCCGTGGATGGCGATTTCGGGCCGGGTGGGTTCGCCGTCGCGGCGGCCGTAGACGTACGCCTTGAAGCTCCTGTCCCCGATGGATGCCGTGCGAAAGACCGGCTCGAAATCGGGTCCGGCATCCGGTGCCGGCACCGCGCCGAAGACGGCCAGTTCGCCCCGCCCGTCGACCCTCTCCTCGAGCTGTGCGGCGACTTCCGCGGGGAGATCGCGGCGGAGGCTCGCCGGCACCGCCAGTTCTAGAGCGCGCCGTGGATCGCTCTTGATCAAGCCCGTCATGTCGTCGCGCCGGGCCTTCGCCAGGGCGATGCCGTCCGCTGCCAAGGATCCCTTGGCGGAGGGATCGGCCGCGAGGTAGCTGCGTGTCCAATCGCGGAACCGGGAAAAATCCCCCTCCGCGATGGGGCCCTGCCACCGGACGCCCGCGGCGGGCATCAAGTTCGACGGCCCGGTCCGGACGGGCGCGACCCCAGGAACAGCGGCGGATCGCGACGGGGAAGGGGAGGCCGCGGGGGTGGCTGGCGACCGCACCGCAGGATCCAGGGCCGGTTGAGACACCGTTTTCCCCGGCTTGGTCGTGGCCCCGCGGAAGGCCGCGACGATCGCGATCGCGGACACCAGGGCGATCGCCGGACGGACAAAGATCTTCATGGTTCAAGAGGGCCGGCCGATCCGGCGCTGCGACATCGCAGCGTCCATGCCGATCGGCCGGAGGGCGTGGCGTAGGCGGGGATCGTCCCGGACCGTTTCACGGCGTGGAGATCTGGTAGAAGCGAGTGGTGTCGGCGACGGGATCGGTGAGTTCGATGACTCCGGCCGTCGGCTGGGACGCGATCAAACGGAGCACCTGCCAACTGCCGCCTGACAGCGCGGTGCGGACCCGAACCGTGTAGCTTCGGCCGCCTTGGGCCAGGAAACGCAGCCGCGATCCGTCGCCGGCGATGATTTCGAGCTGGAGACGGCTGGTCGCGTCTCTCGGATCGGTGCCGGCGGCGAACTCCTGCGCGTTGGTGAAGCCGTCGCCGTCCGGATCGCCGTCCGCTCCGTCCGCGCCGACCGCGGAATCCGGGTCGAGACCATGGGCGATCTCCCAATCGGATGGCAGGCCGTCGCCGTCCGGATCGGTGCCGAGGCCGTCGGTCGGATTGTTCTGGCGGCCCGGCGTCGGTGCGGCGGCGGTCCAGTTCTGCGGTTCGTCGCCGAAAAGCAGGCTCGAGACGCGCTGCAACGACCGTCCTGTGCCGGCCGCATCCGATGGCCAAGGCGCGTCGGGCCGATAACGGATCTCGTCGACGACCACGTACCCGACATCGCCGGCGTTCGCGGCCGGCGCGGGAACGGGAGCGTCGGGCGCCATGAGGCGCACGGTGCCTCCGGCGTTGTCGAGCGCACCGCGCCACGGGCCGACCACCGGTGTCCCGGCCGGCACGCCGGACCGCGCGCGGAAAATCGCGAGCCGCGCCGGGTCGCCGACCGGATCGAATCCGACCGCCAAGGCGAAGCCGCCGCCGCCGAGCGAGAAGCCCGACGGGAAATCGAGGTCGACCTCGCCGCGCAATTGCCAGCGGTTCGTCGCGTGGGCCGGGTCGAAGAACGCCACCGCCCCGGCCGACACGTTGCGGAGCTCGATGAACTCGTCGGCCGTCGGATCCTCGCCGGCCACCGGCGCCGGTTGGAAGTGGATCTCGGTCACGACGACCGGCCCGACCAGCGGACCGGCATTGGCGGCGCCGAAGGTGCGGCGCGTCTGGGCGACGAGATGAGCGATGCCGTCGCTCGTGACCACCCTTCCAAAACTCACGCCGCTCCGCGATGCGCCGAATGCCGCCCCATCGTGCCATCCGGTGAGTTCTCCAGCGGCGTCCGCGCTGAACAGGTGCGCCGAATCACCGAGCGAACCCAGCGAGAAGGCCGCGACGCCCGTCCTGAACTGGGATTCGTCGAAGACGCGGTATCCGCCCGCCGGAAGGACGGTGCCGGCGGGGATCCGGAACTTTTTCGGCGTGCGGTAGTCGTCGGTGAGCCACCAGCCGCCGATGTCTTGCGGCGCCGTGCCGGTATTGAGCAGCTCGATGCTGTCGAGCAGCGGCGGATCGGTGTGGGAGAGGACCTCGTTCACCCGGATCGGCTGCACGATCGTCGGCGCCGGTTCGGCGGTCCCGGGCGATCCACCCGTCCGGGCGCTCGGCCGCCAGCGGATCGCTTCGCCG
>JANNAJ010000121.1:0-3185 GCA_031384285.1 Verrucomicrobiota bacterium | reverse complement strand
CGCAGGCGGGCCAGATGCACGGGCCGAAGATGAGGAACCATCCCGACGAAGGGAAGCGGTGGGAGCGCGCCCCGTCTTCCACGGCTTGCCCCGCCTCCCGGCTGCCCGCACGCTCCGCGTCTTGAAAATCCTCTTCATCGGCGACGTCGTCGGCGGACCCGGCCGCAAGGCCGTGAAGGTCCTGTTGCCCCGCCTCCGCGAGCAGCACGGCCTCGATCTGGTCATCGCCAACGGCGAGAACTCCGCCGGCGGCGCCGGGATCACGGCCTCGACCGCGCGGGAGATCTTCGACGCCGGAGTGGATGTCATCACCACCGGCGACCATGTCTGGGACCAGAAGGAGACCGCGCAACTGCTCGGGGCGGATCCGCGCGTGCTCCGGCCCTCGAACTATCCCGCCGGCGTCCCGGGGCAGGGCAGCATCGTCGTCACCCGGCCGGGCCTCCCGCCGGTGGCGGTGCTGAACCTGCAAGGGCGCACTTTCATGCCGCCGCTGGAGAATCCTTTCACCGTCGCGGCCGCCGAAGTGGCCAAGCTGCGCGCGCAGTCGCCGGTCATCTTCATCGACATCCATGCGGAGGCCACGTCCGAGAAGATAGCCTTGGGCTGGTTCCTGGACGGCCAGGTGAGCGCGGTGATCGGCACGCACACGCATGTCCAGACGGCGGACGAACGGATCCTTCCCGGCGGCACGGCGTGCCTGAGCGACGCCGGTTTCACCGGCGGCCACGGCGGCGTGCTCGGGCGCGAATGGGCGCCGATCGTCGAGCGCTTCCTCAAGCAGACGCCCCAGCGGTTCGGCGTGTGCGAGACCGACGTGCGGCTCCACGGTTGCGTGCTCGACATCGACGAGGCCACCGGCCGGACGCGGACCATCGTGCGCGTCGCCGAGGTCTTGACGGCGTGAACAGGACCGCGCCATCCGCCGGGCCGGGCCTCCTGCGCTCGTGGCGTTGGTGGGTGGTGCTCGGCGTGGCGGTCGGCTCGATGTCTTGGGTCGTCTCGCGGAAGCCGTCTCCGACGGCCGTGGAAGACCGCATCGCCACGACCTGGATCGCGGGCGTCGCGGACGGTCGGTCGACCGCGGTGCTATCGGAGCGCCGGCTCGACCAGCGCGATGTCTCGGCCCCGGCGTTGGCGCGGGCGCTGGTCCGCAAGGACACCTCGGTCGGCAAGCTCTACCGGGCGGCGCGCGACCGGTTGCCGGGCTGGATCCGGCGACGGTTCCCCCGGCCGCTGGACGAGCGCTTCCGCGGTGCGGCGGCGTCCATCGGGCTGCTGAACCACCGGGACGCGGGCGATGCGTTGCCGGTGCTCGCCGCGGCGCTGACCGATCCGCGGTGCGCCAACCACGGCCTCGCCCTCCAAGCGGTCACCAGCCTTGGCGATGCGTTGCCGGAAACGCTGCTGACGCACGCGTTGAAGGATCTCACGAGCAACGACCCGTCCGCGCAGCTGCGCGCATTGGGCTCGTTGGCCCGCGTCTGGCCGGCGCGGCCCGAACTGGTCCGACGGATCGATGAGCTGCGAAGAGAGATCAGCGACCGATCTTCGGCCCCTGCGGGAACCGGCGCGGTCGACCGGGCGGAAGATCGGCGTCGTTGATCGCGACCCGTCACGGTTGCCGCCATCCGGTTGCCGCTTGTCGGTCCAGCGTGCCGACCGTTTACTCGTCGGGCATGGCGCGCAGCAGATCGCAGTGGGATTTCGGTGAGCTCTTCCCGGCGGCGGAGACACGACAGGTGCTGTCGGTCACCGACCTCACGGCGCGGGTGAAGCGGCTGGTCGAGAAAGAGTTCGGCTCCGTCTTCGTGAGCGGCGAGATCTCGAACTGGCGGCTGCAATCGTCGGGCCACGCCTACTTCGTGCTGAAGGACGCCGGAGCGCAGCTCAACTGCGTGCTGTTCCGCGGCACGGCGGGCGTGGACCGCGCTTTCTTCCGGGACGGCGCGCATGTCCTGCTCGGCGGCGAGCTGACCGTCTATGAACCGCGCGGCACCTACCAGATGCGCGTCACCTCGGCGGAAGCCCAGGGCGTGGGCGCGTTGCAGGCGGCGTTCGAGCGGCTCAAAGCGAAGCTCGACGCAGAGGGTCTGTTCGCCGCGGACCGCAAGCGGCGGATACCGGAGTTCCCGCGCCGCGTGGGATTGGTCACGTCGCCGACCGGCGCGGCGATCCAGGACGTGCTGCATGTCGTCGGCCGGCGCTTCGCGGGCATCGAGTTCGTGCTGGTCCCGGTGCGGGTGCAAGGGCAGGGGGCGGCGGCTGAGATCGCCGGGGCCATCGGGCAGCTCAACCGCTGGTCCGCCGGGAGCGAAGCCGACGGGAAAGCCACCGGGCCGGTCGTCCGGGCCGGTCGTCCGGTGCCACGGCTCGATGTGATCCTGGTCACGCGGGGAGGCGGTTCGTTGGAGGACCTGTGGTGCTTCAACGAGGAGGTCGTCGCGCGGGCGATCGCGGCATCGGCGGTGCCCGTCCTCTCGGCGGTCGGCCACGAGATCGATTTCACCATCGCGGACCTCGTCGCGGACCTGCGCGCCGCCACGCCGAGCGCGGCGGCGGAGATCCTGACCCAGGCCTACGTGGATAGCGCCGGATTCGTCGCCGTCGCGGGGCAGCGCCTCCGCCAGTTGGTGCGGCGCCGGCTCGTCCATGCGGAGGAGGAGGAACGAGGGTTGGCGCGGCGTTTCTCGCGGGCGCATCCCCGGCGCCGGCTCGAAGAACGCGGACAACGGCTCGACGACCTCGCGACCTCCCTGGCGCGGATGGGGCGGACGGCGACGAAGCCGGGTCAGGCACAGGTCGCCAACCTTGCGAGGCGGCTCGCGGTGCTCAAGCCGGCGACCGCAATCGCGCGGCAACGTCGCGAGCTCGCCGAGATCGTGCGGCGGTTGTCGGGCCTCATGCAGGACCGGCTCGCAGAACGGAAGGAGGGCGTGGCCCGGCTCGGCGACGGATTACGCCTTCTTTCGCCGCTGAGCGTGTTGCAGCGCGGCTACTCGATCACCCTCGACGCGGAATCCGGCGCGGTGGTCCGCGACGCGGCCGGACTCGCGCCGGGCCGGCGTCTGCGGACGCGTCTGGCACGAGGCGAGGTGGCGTCGGTGGTCGAGCCGGGGACCAGCGTCAAGGCTTCGCCGGCGCGGTGATCACCTGGATGTTCGGGACGACGGTGTCGCCGGCCT
>JANNAJ010000067.1:0-2517 GCA_031384285.1 Verrucomicrobiota bacterium | reverse complement strand
CGTGCTGCCGTGCGTCCCGCCGGCAGACGGCTCGCACGGTTCGGACGGCTCGCACGGCGGGCGCGCGCGGAAAGGTCCCACGGGGCGGGATTCGGCGAGCCTCTGCCGGCAAGATGCCGGCAGCACGTTCCGCCGATCCATGCCGATTCTTGGTGGATACCGGTAGAACTCGGCTTCATGTTGTGGGCGGCTTGCCCCGCAAGCCGAGAGGGTTGCGGGGGCGACTCGCCAACGGCCCGAACAGAGATCACCCCGACTTGGTACGAGGCAGGTGCGGCGGCCGGTCGTCAGGGAGCGTTGATCGCGCCGACGAAGCGTCCGAGCCAGTAGCCGAGCACGTACTCGTCGCCGGGGAACTCCGTGTGCCCGCCGTCGCCCGCGTCGAGGATGAAGGGCTGGGTGTTGCAGCGCGCCATCAGCCGTTCGCCGGGGGGCAACAGCTCGGCCATCTCCTGGCCGCGGAAGTTCGGCGGCAGCCGCTGGATGTCCTTGCGATGCGAGTTCGCGACCGACCACGAGACGGTGTCGAGCGGATAGCCGCGGAGCGTCCACACCGCGCCTTCCGGGTCGAAATCCTTCAGTCCGCAAGCGGACGCCACGAAGTTCCACGTCGCGAAGCGTTCACCTTTCTCCAGTTCCCGATGGTCGGCGACGGCGGCGCGGTACTTCGCGCGGAGCCCGTCGTCGAAGGCATGGCGGGCGAGCACCCAATACGTGTTGAAGGCCAGCTCGTCGTCGCTGTGGTTCCACTCGTCGCCCATCTCGATGCCTTGGTGCCGGGCCCCGGGCGTCGCCTTGAGCAGCCGCATGGAGCTGGTGAGGTTCGTGAGATAGCCGGCGGTGCGGAACATCTCGTATGCCTTCTCCTTGTAGCGCGCCTTGCCGGTGACCTTGTGGGCGAACTGCATGAGCGCGGTGAACTCGGCGGAGTTCAGCCGGCGGTCGTGGACCGTCGGCGGGAACGAGTTCACGTAATCCGGATGCCACCGGCCCCAGAGGGTCGGCTTGCCGTCGACGTCCACGAGGTAGAGGTCGTGGTCGAGGATGTGCGTGGCGATGCGGTCCACGAGCACGGCGACGCGGCGACGTTCCGCCGGTGTCTCGGCCGCGCACTCCCAGAGCACGGCGTAGGCGAAGAGATGCGAGGTGATCTCGTCGCTGCTGGTGTGGCCCTTCCATTCCCAGCCGGGATCCGGCGCGTCGCGCCAGCGGTCGGTGTCGGAGAACTTGAAGCCCTTCCGCTCGATGGTCCGCGCCGGGAAGCCGGTGTTGGTGTGGATGGTCTGGAGACGCTCCAGCGCGGCGAAGGTCTCCCACGCCCACGCCTTCGCCTGCGGCTCGTGCGTGACCGCGAAGCGCAGCGCCTGGCTCGCGAGCCAGTAGCTCGACCAACCGCCGTCGTTGTCGGTGTCGATCATCTCGCTGGTCGCGATGTCGCCGGGCTGGAAGAGCCGCCGTTCGGCGGTGAGTCCGTAGCGCATGTGGCGCGACCGGATCTTCTGCCCGATCCACGCCGCCTTCTGCGCGAGCGTCCAGCTGCGGTACCCGATCTTCTGGAGACCGGTGCGGGTGAGGATCCACACGCTCCGGTCGGCGTCGACCGCGAGGTCCACGACATGGTCGTCCGCGAGCCAGCGCCGCGAGGCGTAGTAGCGGAACTTCGGCGCCAGCGCCTTGGGGCCGGCGGACGGCGTGGCCCACACGGACGGCGTGCCGTCGCTCTGGAAGAACGCGCCGCGAGGCGTGCCGAACCAGGCGCCGCCGTCGACCGGCACGATCTTGGTGATGTCGGGCCACGGCACGAGCTGCTCCAGCGGTGAGGCGGGTTTGCCGTCGGACAGGCGCAGCTTGGACCAGCCGTTCGTCGTGCCGATGAAGAGCTCGCCGTTGCGCCCCGCGCGGGTGCGGGAGCCTCGACCCGGCGCGACGGTGCGGAGCCCCGCGTCGGTCCGTTGCTCGATGTGGTCCGACATGAGCACGAACCAGCCGGCCTCGGTGGCGAAGGCGGTGTGCGTCTTGCCCAGCGGATCCACCATCGGCGCGGTGAGCACCAGGTTGGTGGAGCTGTCCACGGCGATCTGGTCGAAGGCACCGGGCCGGGCGAACCGCGCGCCGGGCGCGCCCGCCTCGGCGTTCGAGAGCCAACCGTCGTCGAAGAGGTGGTACAGGTCGCCGGCGCGGGAGAGGGCGATGTCCTTGGAGACCTTGCCCGCGAGCGGACGGACGCTGCGGTCCGCGGCGAGCACGTCGTCGAAGAGCCGCGCCACGCCGCGGTCGGTCAGCACGTGGACCACGCCGTCCTTGTCGATGCACAGCTTGCGCATCTCCGCGCCGGCGAGGTCCGGATGGATCCGGAACTTTACCGCGACGTCCTGCGAGAAGGGCTTGTCGGCGATCCCGCCCGCGGCGCGGACGGCGGCCGTCACGGCCACCAAGCAGAGGAGCAGCCAGCGTTTCATCGGAACGAGCGAAGCACGGCCCGCGCGCGCCGGGGAAGCGTGGAGCGCGAGAATGTAG
>JANNAJ010000052.1:0-4399 GCA_031384285.1 Verrucomicrobiota bacterium | reverse complement strand
CGGCGACAAGGGCCTCGAGGACTGCACCGGCACGGATGGACGGAAGATCTCGATGCCCGGGGGCGGCGTGGTGCGGTTCCGTCCCGACGGCAGCGGACTGGAGATCTTCGCGACGGGCGTCCGCAACATCCTCGACGTGGCCCTGGACGAGGACGACGAGCCGTTCACGTATGACAACACCGACGAGCACCAGTGGATGGGGCGGCTCACGCACATGGTCGAGGCGGGGTTCTACGGCTATCCGCACGACTTCATCCCGCGGCGTCCCTACACGCTCTGGATGATGCACGATTTCGGCGCCGGCGCGGCGTGCGGCACGCTTTGCGCCACCGACGACGGGTTGCCGGCGGCGATGTCGGGGAACCTCTTCCTCTCCGATTTCGGCAAACGCCAGGTCACCCGCGCGACGGTCGTGCGCGATGGCGCGAGCTTTCGCGTCGCCGGCAGCGAAGAGCTGTTCCCGGAGCCGCCCGATGATTTCCGCCCGGTCGGGATCGGCTGGTCGGTGGACGGGCGATCGATGTTCATCTGCGATTGGCAGCACCGTGACCAGAAGGCGAACGTCTCCGTCGGCCGGCTCTGGAAGCTGAGCTGGACCGGAGGACCGGAAGCCAAGGCATGGCCGAAGTGGTGGCAAGGGCTCGCGATGGGACGGCCCGACACGATGGACGTCGCGACCACCGAGCTCGTCGCGGCGCTCTCGCATCCGGCCCGGTCGGTCCGGCTGACGGCCCAGCGCGCGTTGATGGCCCGGGCCCGACGGCCCGAAGGGGCGGCGATCGCGGTCCAGCTCGGAGAACTGATCAAGGATGCAGCCGCGCCCGGCCGCGCCCGCAAGCATGCGCTCTGGGCGCTCGATGGGATCGATGAAGGCGTCCGCGGTCGTACGACGGTGATGGCACTCGCGGTCGGCGCGGATCCTTCATTGGCGGCACAAGCACTCCGGCAACTCAGCCAACGACGGGTCGCTGCGGCCGTCCCGGTGGCGGTCCGCGTATTGAAGGACTCGGCGGCTCCGGTGCGCCTGCAGGCGGCCACGTTGCTCGGACGCGCCGCGGACACCACCTCCGTCCCGCCGTTGATGGCCCTGCTCGGCACCGAGAACGACGGTGTCGTGCGCTTCGCGGTCTTCACTGCGTTGCGGCGGATCATGGAAGCGCATGACGAGGCTGCGAGCGCGGTCGTCGCCGGGCTCGCGTCGTCGTCGTCACAGCTGCGGGAGGGCTGCGCGAACGCGTTGCACGACCTGTACTCGGTCACCGCCGTTGCCCGCTTGGCGCGGATCGTGGCCGGCCCCGACGTCGCCGCGGCGAAGGCGGCGATGGAGGTCCTCGCGCCCCTCGCACGTCGCGCGCCGGCGGTCCGCGACGCATGGTGGGCCTATCATCCGGCCGATTCACCGCCGCCGGCGCGGACGCTCGATTGGGCCGGGACACCGACCGTGGTCGCGACGTTGCGGACCTCGCTCGACCACCCGGACGCGGCGGTGCGGGGGGCGGCCGCCGTCGCTGTCGGCGATGTCGGGGACGCCGTCTCGTCCGGGGCGCTGCGCAGACGTCTCGCGGAGGATCCCGCCGTCGCGGTGCGGCTGTCGGCGCTGGCTTCGTTGGCGAAGATCGATCCGGCCGGCGCATCGGATTCCGCCGCGGCGTTCTTGGTGGCTGACGCGGTGCCGGAACTCCGTCAGGCGGCGCTGGGACAGCTCGCGGTGCGGCCACGTCCCGGCAACGGGGCGATCTTGCGGAAACTGCTCGCGGACGGCGCGGTTCCGGAGAAACCGCTCGTCCTCCGCGCCATGGCCCGCGCCGCGGATGCCTCGGATATCTCTGCGCTGATCGCCTCGGCCAAGGATCCCGCGTTGCGCGACCTCGCCATCCGGGCCCTCGCCGCTGCGCCGGACCTCACCGCTGTGCCGCTGCTGCTCGAAGGCTTGGCCAGTCCGGACCCCGCGGTGGCGCAGGATTCGCGGAAGGCACTGGCGAAGCTCGGTGCCGCCGCGTTGCCGGAGCTCGTGAAACGTGCGGGAGAGATCCCGGCGGGCGTCCGCGGGACGCTGCGAGATGTGTTCAAGGACGTGCCCGAGGCCAAGGGTTCAGCGCTGTTCGAGAGCCTGCCGGCAGCGGATCCGGCGGCGTACGCGGAGTTCGCCAAGAGCCATCCGGGTGATCCGTGGCGCGGGCAGCAGATCTTCTTCGGTGCTGCCGGCGTCGCCTGCAACGCCTGCCATCAGGTCGCCGGTCACGGCGGCCCGGTCGGTCCGGACCTCACGTCGGCGGGACGCCAGTTCGGTCGGCCCGAGATCATCGAGAGCATCCTGTATCCGGGCCGGATCGTCCGCGAAGGCTACCGCCAGACCGAGATCGTCACGACCGACGACCGTGAGCTGACGGGCATCGTGAAGAACCGTTCGCCGAAGGAGATCGCGCTCACCGATGTCTCCGGAACGGTCACGGTGATCCCGCTCGACCAGGTGAAGGAGCGCCGCGAACTCCCGAACTCGATGATGCCGGACGAGCTGCACGCGGGTCTCACTTTGGACCAGTTCGCCGATCTCGTGGCTTTCGTGGCCTCGCGCACCTCGGATCCGCGGACCCAGACGACGCCTCCGCTGCCGGAGGGCTTCACGTCTCTGTTCAACGGACGCGACCTCGAAGGCTGGCGCACGACCGACCAGAACCGTGCCCACTGGTCGGTGAAGGACGGCAGGATCCTCCACGACGGGATCGACGGCGACCTTTGGCACGACCGCGACCTGGCGGACTTCGAGCTGTTTGTCGAATGGCGCTGGCCCGAGCTGCCGAAGATCGTCGATTTCCCGGTGATCGATGCCGACGGACGCGAGCTCACCCGGACCGAGCGCGTGCTCGATGCCGGCGACAGCGGCGTGTTCGTGCGCGGGCTCTACAAGGCACAAGCCAACCTGTTCTGCTATCCGATCGGCAGCGGCGAGTTCTGGGAATACCGGTCGAGCCTGCAGGGCGAGGCACGCCGCGCGGTGACACCGTCCGCCCGTGCCGATGCGCCGATCGGGGATTGGAACGCGATGCGCGTGACCGTACAAGGCGACCGGGTGAGCGTGGTGCTCAACGGCCAGAAGGTGATCTCCGCCGCGCGTCTGCCGGGTCTTCCCGCGAAGGGCCCGATCGGGCTCCAGCACGAGCACGGCCGCTTGGAGGTCCGGACCGTGGCCGTGCGCGCCCTGCCGTGACGGGGCCTTGATCCTTGAGGCGTCGTTCGTTCATCGCCGGCGCCGAAGCGACCTTGGCGTTGCAGCTCGCGGCCGAGGTCGTGGTCGCCGGATCCGAAGTGGCCGACCATGCGCGCTTCGACGGCAACGACCCGGCCGGGCGTCCCAAAGGACCGGCCATGACCCCACCCGGTCGACGGCTCACAGGCCCTTCGTTTCCCAACCTTTCCGGTAGGCGCGACGGACGAATTGGTTGGCTTCCTTCACGTTTGTGAACTTCAGCCGGCGGCCGCTCCAGTCCAGCGTCGTCTTCGGGAAGCGGGTGGCCACGCTGCCGAGCAGGACCGCCTCGGTCAGCGGGCCGGCGTAGTCGAAGTTCGCCGAGGTCTTGCCCACGCCGCGGACGGCGTCCACGAACTGGTGCCAGTGGTTGGTCCCCTTCACCTCGGGCAACTTGAAGCCCTTGAACTTCGCGTCGGGCAGCAGGATCGGCATCGCGACATGAGGGATGACCATCACGCCGCCGGTGCCGATGACGATCGAACCTTGGTCGGGAAGTTCGCGGCCTTCCAGCAAGGCGCGCACCTCGGCCGGCGGACGCTGGTTGCCGTCGTACCACGTCACCGGGATGCTGCCCTTGATGGTGAACGGGGTCTCGGGGAACACGTAGCGGATCACCGCGTCGGTGGCCCACGAATGCGAGTTCGGCGCCGGACCTTCACTGCGCACGGACACGGGCGAGGTCAGCCCGACCGCCTTGAAGACCGGGTCGAAGATATGGCAGCCCATGTCGCCGAAGGTGCCGGTGCCGAAGTCGAGGCGACGACGCCAGTTGCCCGGGTGATACCAGCTTTCTCCGATGAACGGACGTTCCGCGGCGACGCCGAGCCAGAGGTCCCAGTTCAAGCCGGCAGGAACGGGGTCCACGCGGGTCGGCATGGCGCCGTTGTCGCCCCAGGCCTTGCTGCTCCACGTGTGGATCTCGCGGACCTTGCCGATCACACCGCTTTGGACGAGCTGGACCGCCATCCGGTACTCCGCGGCGGAATGGATCTGGATGCCCATCTGCGTTACGAGGCGCTTCTTGCGGGCGAACTCGGTCAACTGCCGTGTCTCGTGGAGGTCATGGGTCAGCGGCTTCTGCCCATAGACGTTGATGCCGCGCTGCATCGCCGCCATCGCGATGGGCGCGTGCATGTGGTCCGGGGTGGA
>JANNAJ010000025.1:0-6703 GCA_031384285.1 Verrucomicrobiota bacterium | reverse complement strand
GTGTTCTCGAAGGGCGCGGCCGCGTTCAGCTACGGCTACAATGACTGGGGGCTCCGCGCTCCGGGCGCGCTGCCCCAGCTCGGGCTCGGCGGCGACATCGGTGTCGTCCCCGAGGTCAAGGAGGGCGCGGTCGTGTCGGCGAGCTCGATGATCATGTTGGCCGACAGCAAGACAGACGCGAGCTGGGACGGCAACATCGACCCCAAGGAGTCCGACCAATGGCCCGCAAAGCGCCACAACCAGCGCAGCAACTTCATGTTCGCCGATGGCCATGCCGAATCCGCCCTGCGCAAGGAGGCCGTCAACCCGAAGAACACCGATTGGCGGCGCCGCTGGAACAACGACAACGACCCGCACCTCGAGATCGGGAACTGGACCGGTGACGACGGGAAGTCGAAGGACTGAACCGTCGCGGTTTCCCGCGGAGCGATCGATCGGAGTTCCGACGCCTTCGTTGCCAACGCGCCGATCGCTTGCGAACGTCGACGGGTCATGGGTGCCCGAACCGAACTCCGAACGCTGCTCGCCAAGGCGTCGCCGTTGCGCTCCGGCGACCAGTTGGCCGGCCTCGCCGCACGGACCCAGGAGGAGCGCGTGCGGGCCCAGATGGAGCTCGCGGACACCGCGCTCCAGCGGTTCCTGGATGAACCCGTGGTGCCCTACGAGTCCGACGAGGTCACGCGGCTGATCGTCGACACGCATGACCAGGCGGCGTTCTCGCCGGTCCGCGGCCTGAGCGTCGGGCAGTTCCGGGAACATCTGTTGGCCTACGGGACCGGGCCCGCCGAGCTCCGCGCCCTCGCCCCGGGCATCACGCCCGAGATGGCGGCCGCGGTGAGCAAGCTGATGGGCAACCAGGACCTCGTCCTGGTCGCGAGGAAGATCTCGGTGGTGACCCGCTTTCGGAACACCTTGGGGCTGCCCGGGCATCTCGCGGTCCGGCTCCAGCCGAACCATCCGACCGACGACCCGCGCGCCATCGCCGCGAGCACGCTCGACGGCCTCCTCATGGGCGCCGGTGATGCGGTCATCGGGATCAACCCTGCATCGGACAACGTCGCGTCGCTGGAGCATCTGGTGAGGCTGATCGACGAGCTGGTCACGACCTACGGCATCCCGACGCAATCCTGCGTGCTCGGCCACGTGACGACGCAGATCGCGGCGATCGCGCGCGGTGTGCCGGTGGACCTCGTGTTCCAGAGCATCGCCGGGACGCAGGCGGCGAACGCCAGCTTCGGCGTCGACCTCAAGCTCCTCGGCGAGGCGCGCGCGGCCGCGTTGTCGCTCAAGCGCGGCACCGTGGGCGACGACGTGATGTACTTCGAGACCGGGCAAGGCTCCTGCCTTTCGGCCGACGCGCACCACGGCGTGGACCAGCAGACATTGGAGGCCCGGGCCTACGCGGTCGCGCGCGCCTTCTCGCCGCTGCTCGTGAACACGGTCGTCGGGTTCATCGGCCCGGAGTATCTCGCGGACGGCAAGCAGATCATCCGGGCCGGGTTGGAGGACCACTTCTGCGGCAAGCTGCTCGGCCTGCCGATGGGCTGCGACGTCTGCCACACCAACCACGCCGCCGCCGACCAGGACGATATGGATGTCTTGCTGACGATGCTCGGCGTCGCCGGCGTGAACTACATCATGGGGGTGCCGGGAGCCGACGACATCATGCTCAGCTACCAATCCACGAGCTTCCACGACGCGCATTACATCCGGCAGGTGCTCGGCGCGAAGCCCGCGCCGGAGTTCGCCGCGTGGCTGGAGCGGATGGGGATCTCGGGCGCGGACGGGAAACTGCGCGACGCCGCGCGGGATTCCGCGCTGCTCCGGCACCGGTTGCTCACCTCGTCCGCGGCCTGAAAGCGCGCCGGGGTGTTTCCCGCTTGTGCGCGCCGGGGCGGTCCGCTTAATCGCGCGCCGTGCGACGCGCCCATCTGCTTCTCCTCTCCGCCTTGGCCATCGCCGTCATCGCGGGATGCCGCACGACACCGGACGCGGCCGCCACACGACCCTCGGCGTCCCCGGCGCCTCCGATGGAAGCCGTGGCCGTCCCGACCGAACCTGCGCTCCAAGCCGCCCGTGATCCGCTGCCGGTCCCTGAAGCGACGGTGCCGCAGCCGGCGACACCGGACGCGCCTCCGGGGATCCCCGGCGCGCCGGCGGCCCATCCTCAAGCGGTGTGGGTGGACTGGGCCGCATGGCTTGCCGAGCACGGCCAGCCTCCGGTCAAGGTCGTGCCCGGCAGCCAGCGCGCCATGTGGGACGGCACCGCGGTGTATCTCGGCATCGGGCCGCGGACCCAGGACGGCCGGGTCGAGGTGTTCCATCGCGATATCGAGAAGAACTTCGTCCCGTTGCTCGGCCCGGAGCCCGCGGTGCCGAAAACCCCGAGGCTCGTGGTCATCGATCCCGGCCACGGCGGCACCAACTCGGGCAGTCGCAGCATCGTCGGCAACGCCTATGAGAAGGAGCTCACCCTCGACTGGGCGCGCCGGCTGAAGCCGCTGCTGGAAGCCCGTGGATGGGAGGTGCGGATGACGCGGTCCGAGGACACCAGCGCGGAACTTTCCGGGCGCGTCGCCATCGCGGAGCAGGCCGGAGCGGCGCTCTTTGTCAGCCTCCACTTCAATTCGGGCTTCCCCAACGCACAAGCGGCCGGTCTCGAGACCTATTGCCTCACCCCGCGGGGACTGCCGTCGAACGTCACGCGCGATTTCCCGGACGATGCCTCGCAGGCCTGGCCGAACAACGCGTTCGACGCAGCGAACCTCCGGTTGGCGTTCCGGGTCCATCGTCGTCTGCTCGCGGCGACCGGTGCCGCGGACCGCGGCGTGAAGCGCGCCCGGTTCATGGGCGTGCTCCGCGGACAGAACCGCCCGGCGATCCTCGTCGAAGGTGGCTACCTCTCGAACCCCGAGGAGGCCCGCAAGATCGGTACCCCGGCCTATCGGCAGAAGCTCGCCGAGGCGGTGGCCGGCGCGCTGGAATAGGTGTTTGCGCTTTTGCCGCGACGGGGCCGCTCACATGCTCCGCGCGTGAACAAACCAGTCCTCGTCACCGGCGGCGCCGGGTTCATCGGCTCGCACCTGACGGAGCGGTTGCTCGCGGACGGAGCATCGGTGGTGGTCATCGACGACCTGTCCACGGGCAGCTTGGACAACCTTCGCGCGGTGGCCGGCCACCCGGGCCTGCGCGTGATCGAATCGAAGGTCTCCGGGTTCGCCGGCCTCGCCGAGCTGGTCGCCGGATGCGGCTTCATCTTCCATCTCGCGGCCGCGGTCGGCGTCGAACTGGTGGTGAACTCCCCGATCCGCACCATCGAGACGAACCTGCGCGAGACCGAAGCGGTCCTGGCCGCGGCCGCGCCGACAGGCGTCCCCTTGTTGCTGGCATCGACCTCGGAGGTCTACGGCAAGAGCCCGAAGATGGTGTTCAGCGAGGAGGACGACCTGTTGATCGGGCCGCCGACGCTCGGACGCTGGAGCTACGCCTGCTCGAAGCTGATGGACGAGTTCTTGGCGCTCGCGCACATGCGGGAACGCGGCTTGCCGGTCACGATCGTCCGGCTCTTCAACACCGTCGGCCCGCGGCAGACCGGCCGGCACGGGATGGTGCTGCCCCGCTTCGTGGACGCGGCCAAGGCCGGCCGGCCGCTCCGCGTCTACGACGACGGATTGCAGACACGGTGTTTTTGTCATGTGGCGGACACGGTGGAAGCCTTGGTCCGGTTGCGTGCGTGCGACGCGGCCCGGGGCGAGGTCGTCAACGTGGGCCACGACGAACCGGTGAGCATCCGCGAGCTGGCCGCACGGGTGATCCAGACGCTCGGGACCGGTTCGGTGATCGAGTTCGTGAGCTACGAACAAGCCTACGCCGCCGGGTTCGAGGACATGAGGAACCGGCGCCCGGCGCTCGAGAAGCTGGCCCGTCTGACGGGGTTCCGTCCGGAGCGTTCGCTCCAGCAGATCATCCACCAGGTCGCGGCCATCCCCTCGGAGTAGGCCTCGCAGAAGGCGGTTCCGGTCGGGCCGGTCGGCTGGCTACCTCGCCTCGCGCCTCCTCAAAGCGGCCGTCGGCCTGCGGTGAGGAAGTCGAGGTAGTAGACCAAGCGGTCCTTCATCTCCTTGCGGGAGACGATGGCGTCGATCAACCCGTGCTTCTGCAGGAACTCGGCTGTCTGGAAACCTTCGGGCAGCTCGGCTTGCGTGGTGTCCTTGATGACGCGCGCGCCGGCGAAGCCGATGCCGGCCTTGGGCTCGGCGATGATGAGGTCCCCGATCGTCGCGAAGCTGGCGATGACGCCGGCGTAGGTCGGGTCGGTCAGCACGGAGATGTAGGGGAGCTTGTGCTTGGCGTGGTAGGCCAGAGCTCCGCAGGTCTTGGCCATCTGCATCAGGCTGAACATGCCCTCGTACATGCGGGCACCGCCGCTCGCCGAGATGATGACCACCGGGAGCCCCCGGTCGGTCCCGAGCTCGATGAGACGGGTGAGCTTCTCGCCGACGACCGAGCCCATGGATCCGCCGAGGAAGGAGAAATCCATCACTCCGAGCGCGACCCGGTGGTGGCCGATCCGCCCGATGCCGGTGACGACGGCGTCCTTGAGCAGCGGCGATTTCTTCCGGTTGGCGGCGAGCTTGGACTCGTAGCTGGCGGCGCCGGTGAACTGGAGCACATCGACCGCCTCCATCTGGGCATCCATCTCCTCGAACGAGCAGGTCTCGACCAAGGAGTGGATGCGTTCGCGCGACGCGATGGGGAAGTGGTGCCCGCACTTCGGGCAGACCTTCAGGTTGTCGTCCAGCTCCTTGTCGTAGATGAGCTCCTCGCACTCCGGGCAGCGGGTCCAGAGCCCCTCGGGCATGTCGCGTTTGCGGGACTTCGGCGAGAGCTTCGGCTTGGTGAGGAAGGTCGTCTCCGGGCTCTTCGGCGGCGGCGTGACGGCCGGCTCGACCGGGTCGGTGACGACGGTTTTTTTCTTCAGGGCTCTGGAAGGCATGGACTCAGGCCGTTGTGGCGGCTTCGGTGGCAAAGGGGATAACAGGCCGGAAGGACCTTGGCCAGCGCGAGGAATCCGGACCAGGCGAGGCCCGGATTCTCCGTCCCAGCCTCGGGCGCGCGCGGTCGCTCAGAGTCCGCCGAAACGCCGGTGGCGTCGGGCGTACTCCTCGAGGGCCTCGAAGAGCTGGGCCTTCCGGAAATCCGGCCATAGGGTCTGCGTGACCACGAACTCGGCGTAGCTGATCTGCCAGAGCAAGAAATTGCTCACCCGCATCTCTCCGCTGGTCCGGATGAGCAGGTCGGGGTCCGGGAAATGACGGGTGTAGAGATGCTCGGCCAGCACGCGTTCGTTGATCTCGGCAGCCTCGATGGCGCCGGCCTTGACCTTGCCGGCGATGGCGCGGACGGCCTCGACGAGCTCGGTGCGGCCGCCGTAGCTCAGCGCGAGCACGAGCGTCAGGCCGTTGTTCTTGGCGAGCGCCGCCTTGGTCTTCTCGAGCTGGAGTTGGACGGCCTCGGGCAACCGCCAGATCTGCCCGATCGCCTCGAGGCGGACGTTGTTGCGGTTCAGTTCGCCGATCTCGTTCTTCAGGAACCGGGCGAGGTACTTCATCAGCATGTCCACCTCGTCCTTGGGCCGGTTCCAGTTCTCGACCGAGAAGGCGTACAACGTGAGGTACTTGATGCCGGCCTCGCCGGCGGCGCGGACGATGGCCCGGACGGATTCGACGCCGATGCGATGGCCTTCGACGCGCGGGAGGTGGCGCTGTTTTGCCCAACGCCCGTTGCCGTCCATGATGACGGCGACGTGCTGCGGCAGGTTGGCCTGCGCGGCGGGGGAGAGCTTGGGTTCGGCGCTCAAGCGGAGAAAACCCGGCGGTAGATGGCCGCCACCGGCAGCTCCAGGTCCATCGAGGCCAGCCGCACCGCTTGGTCGAGCCGGTCGAAGCGCGCGGGCTGCCAAGCGTCCGCGCGGCGGAACAACGTCACCTCGATCCGGTCCTGCGCGACGATGACGTATTCCTCGAGCGAAGGGATGGTACGGTAGGCGAGCAATTTTTCTCTGCGATCGGTCTGCTCGGTGGAAGGCGAAAGCACTTCGATGATCAGCTTGGGAAAGCGCACCGAATACGGATCGGTGTCGCGCGGATCGCACGCGACCATCACGTCGGGGTAATAGAAGATGTCCTCGCCGCTGATGAGCAGGCGGACCTTGAGGTCGCTCGCGAAAACTCGGCAGGGGGAGGGTTCGCCGAGATGGGCATCGATCGTGGACCACAAGTTCCCACCGATCTGGTTGTGGTCCTTGCTGGCACCCGCCATCGCGTACACCGCGCCGCCGACGTATTCGTGGCGGACGAGGCCGGCCGGCTCTCCGTCGAGGTATTCCTCGACGCTGATGAATGGCTGCGCGACCGCGGCTTCCATGAAGGCAGTCTGGTCGGCACACGCCGGTCAATCAAGGCGCGAAGCGCTCACAGGAACATCGTCTGCTCGCGGGCGGGGCCGACGCTGGTGATGGTGAGCCGCGCGTTGGTGAGCTGCGCGAGCGTGAGCAGATAGTGCCGGCAGTTCACCGGTAGCGCATCCCACGTCGTGATCTGTTCGGTGGACGTTTCCCAGCCCGGGAACTCCTGGAACACGGGCTCGCAGCGGGCGAGGATCTCGCAATCGGCCGGCACGTGGTCGATGAGCCGACCGTCGA
>JANNAJ010000496.1:0-2050 GCA_031384285.1 Verrucomicrobiota bacterium | reverse complement strand
GCGCCGGCCCCGCCTCCGCCTTCCGCCGCACGCCGCAAGAAGCGTTGAGCGGGTCACGGTCGTTGTGGCGCCGCCGGAGAGCGCTCGGCAGGGCAGGGGTGATTCCGACGCGTTCACCCGTCAGAGTGCGGCAGGAAGCCGATTTCAAATCTGGAAAGCAGGAAAGCAGGAAACCCGGAGGCGCCACTCCCCTTCCTGCTTTCCTGCTTTCCAGATTTGCCCTCCATCCCCATCGGATCGGCAATGCGCGTGGCATCCCCCCATCCCGTCCGGCCAGGAATTCGATGGTGCAATTTCGGTGGAGAGCGTCTCTGCCGGCTCACTACGCTCCGGTCATGGATCTGATGCCATCACGACCGGCCATGGAGCGCGCGTTCCTCGCGGGCGACGCGAGCTTCGACGGGATCTTCTTCACCGGGGTCCGCACGACCGGGATCTTCTGCCGGCCGAGTTGTCCCGCGCGGAAGCCGAAGCCGGAGAACTGCGAGTACTTCGCCACGGTGAAGGACGCGATGTTCGCCGGCTACCGCGCCTGCAAGCGTTGCGAGCCGCTTCTCACCAACGGTCGTCCGCCTGATTGGGTCGCGGGCCTGATGGCGCGGCTCGACGCGGATCCCGAGGCCCGGCTGAAGGCGGCGGAGCTCCGTTCGCTCGGCGTCGATCCCGCCCGCGCGCGGCGCTGGTTCCAGGAGCATCACGGGATGACCTTCGCCGCGTTCTGCCGCGCCCGCCGGCTCGGGAAGGCGTTTGGCGAGCTCCGCTCCGGGGCCAGCCTCGACGACGCCGCGCTCGGGCACGGGTTCGGATCGCACAGCGGGTTCCGTGACGCCTTCGCCAAGCATTTCGGCGCGCCGCCCGGTCAAGCGCGCGACGGACGATGCGTGGTCACCGCGATGGTCGAATCCCCCGTCGGTCCACTGGTCGTGGGCGCGGTGGACGAAGGCGTGTGCCTGCTGGAGTTCACCGACCGCCGCATGATCGAGGGACAACTGGAGGCGGTCCGCAGACGTCTCGGGCTCGCGTTGGTCCCGGGAGAGCATCCGGTGCTGGACCGGTTGCGCGGGGAGCTGCAAGAGTATTTCGCCGGGACGCGGCGGGACTTCACGGTGCCGGTCGTCGCGCCGGGCAGCCCTTTCCAGGAGAGCGTGTGGGCCGAGCTGTGTCGCATCCCGTACGGCACGACGATCTCCTACGAGACGCTGGCGGAACGCGTCGGCCGGCCGGGCACGCAACGGGCGGTCGGCACCGCCAACGGATCGAACCGAATCGCCATCGTGATCCCTTGCCACCGCGTCGTGAACAAGAGCGGCGAGCTCGGCGGCTACGGTGGCGGCCTTTGGCGCAAGAAGCTGCTGCTCGGCCTGGAGCGCACCGGCGAGTCGCTGGCGAAGTGATCCGCGAAATCTCCGACGGAGGGCAAGCGCTCGCTTGAACCGTCCACGGCGACAATTGCCGGAATCGGCAGGCCCCGAGAAATTGGTCCGGCTATCGCGCCTTGGGATCGGGGGCCAACCCCGCAGAGGAGGTCCGATGGCCTGCGGTTTTTGCCGGCCTGATATCTTGCTCGTCGGACATAGGCCGACCTTCGCAAAAGCCCCGCTGGACAGTCACTTATCGTTGCTTAGACTGCCGCTGTGACCACCTGAGTACCGACCGTGCTTAACCGCAGAATGCGGTCGAATACCTGTTAGGCCGCTCCACACGCCATGCACCCTCGACGCTTCTTTCTTCTCGCAGTGTTGGCGGCGTTTCTTGCTGTGATTCTTCACCTGACTGCTCTCGCACAGTTTGGTCGCGGCCTGGCTCACCGTGCTCGTGCAGTCAACGCGAGTGAGGCAGGGCGTATCGCGGCCAAGACGGAGGCTACGGATTATTCGCAAATTGGGACTGCGGCCCTTTTTGCCGGAGTTGCACTGGCGGTGACGAGCATCGTGCTGGCGATTGTCTCGTCACGCAGGCATGAGCCGGCGCGACGTTCCATCGTGTTTGGACTTTTGCTTTGCTATCTCTTGCTCCAGCTTGTGTTGGTATGACAACGCGGCCTAACCAT
>JANNAJ010000013.1:0-2045 GCA_031384285.1 Verrucomicrobiota bacterium | reverse complement strand
ACGCGGGGCGGCACGTCGGGACGGGATGGCGGCGGGAACAGCATGGGCGGCGGGCGGACGCTACGGTGTGCCGGTGGAAGGTCAACGGACATGGACAGCGGACGCGTCCCCGTCCATCCAACGACGGCGCCACTCGGCGCGCGACAGCTTGCCCCGGTGGCTCGGAGCCAACGACGGCACGAACCGCCACGCGCGGGGCGTCTGCCACGCCGGCAGGCGTCCGAGCAGATGCGCGCGCAGCTCCTGCTCCGTCGCGGGCATCCTCAGCTCGACGACCGCGACCACCGATTCGCCGCGGTCCCCTTCCTCGGGAACGCCGAAGACCAGGCATTCACGCACCGCCGGATGCCCCCGCAACTCGGCCTCGACGGCTTCGGGCGCGACCTTGCGGCCGGCGACGTTGACCAGGTCGCCCACCCGTCCGCGCAGGAGCACTCCGCCGGTCGCGTCGAACTCGACCCGGTCCTGCGTGCGATAGACCCCGTCGGCGAGCCGCTCGTCGCATCGCGGCCAGTAGCCGTCGCCGACCGCGGGACCGCGCACGATGAGACAACCGTCCGCATCACGTCCCAGTTCCACGCCGCGCATCGGATGGCCCGCGGCCGACGCATCGGTGCGCGGCGCTTCGCCGGCGTCGTAGGCGATGCCGCCGCATTCGGAGGCGCCGAGGAAGTTGTGCAGCTTCAACCCGCGGTCGGCGAAGACGGCGTGCTCCAACGCGAGCGGCAAGGGCGCGCCGGCCGAGATGGCGAGGCGCACGCCGGACGGGATCGCACCGGCCTCGTGCCACGCGCGCCACATCGCCGGCACCGCGGGCAAGGTGAACGGGACATCGCCCACGCTCCGCGCGGCCTCCGCCACCGCGGCGGGAAGCGGCGACGGCACCAGCACCAGCGGGACGCCGTGGAGCAGGAGCGGCAGCACCAGGTTGGAGAACCCGTAGCTGTGCGCGAGCGAGATCACCCCGAGATCCGGCTGCTCCGGCGACAGACCCATCGTCGCCACGATGGCATCGGCATCGGCCGCGAGCTGCCCGGCGGTGAACGCCACGCAACGCGGCGCGCCGGTCGTGCCGGAGGTGAGCTTGAGATGCGCGATGCCGGCAGGCGGTGACGGGACGACCGGCGAAGGCTGGCCGGGCTCGAGCGGGCAGACCGGACGCCCTGCCCTCCACGCCCGGAGCAGCGCGAGGATGAACCCGACCGATTGGCCGCTCGGGAAGACGAGGCCGGAGCCGTCGTCGATCCGGACGGAATCCGCCTCGGCCTCCAGTTCGGCGAAGGTCCAGACCCGGCCGGTCGCGGCATCGCGCAACGCCCACGCGTGCGGGGAGCGCGCGACGGTCTGGCGCCAGCGGAGGTCGAGCATTGCGGCGGCTGTTTGCCGGGCGATAGCGTCCGCCGCAAGCAGCGAGTGCAGAACCACCCCTCCAGCATCCCATCGTGTCCGGCCTCCCGGCCGACTTCTTCCGGACGTGCCGCCGTCGTCGTGGCGTCGCTCGTGCTGGTCGTCTTGATACTGGCCGGATGCGCCTCGGCGCCTGTGACCCGCGGCCTGCGCCCGTTCGACTTCGCCCGCGACACGCTCGCCTTCACCAACGAGACGCTGTGGGAGTACAGCGTCGATCCCGCCACCGGTCGCCAGGTCCACACCCGGCGTCCCGATCCGCCGGCGTTCTCGCTGCGCTGCTTCCCGATGGCGCGGGTCGCGCGGCAGTTCCATCTGCACGCGCGGTTCGAACCCGACCGACCTAAGCCGTCTGCGGCGGAGACTTCGCGTCGTGTCGATGCCGTGCTGGCACGAAGCCCGCGCACCGGGAGCGCGCCCGAGGACCGGATCGTCCTGCCCGGATACACCGGGCTCCGGGAGCTCTCCGCGGACCGCATGGGCGCGATGCAGCAGCAGGTCGGAGGCGCGTGGCAGAGCTACGCGCAGCGCGGGAACTGGCGGATGGTCTTCCCCTTCAGCGCGGCTCACCAAGCACGTCAAGCCGAGCGGTTCCGGTCCAAGATCGACGCCGGCGAGGTCCCGGTCGCCCACGTGGT
>JANNAJ010000760.1:0-11815 GCA_031384285.1 Verrucomicrobiota bacterium | reverse complement strand
GCGACGTAGAGCCGTTGGCCGGACCGCGTGAGCAGCATCTCGCACGGATGCTCCTCGGTCTTCCAACGCGCCTGCACCGCGCCGGTCGCGACATCGAGCACCGCGACCTCGGACCTCGCCCACAAACTCACGTAGAGCCGGCCGCGCGCTTCGTCGAGCACGCACGCGTAGGGGAAGGGCGCGTCGGCCGGGATGGTGTCGCGCTGCGCCGCGGAGCGCTTCTCTGCGGCCGCGAGGTCCGCATCCGCGGAGACCTGCGTGCGGCTGAGGTCCACGACGGCCGCGCCGGGCGCGAGCGGGAAGAGCGCCGATGCCTTGCGCTGCTCCAGGTCGGCGACCGCGATGTCCTGCCCGTAGACGTTCGCCGCGAAGATCCGCCGGCCGTCCGCGCTGACCGCGAGCCCGGCCGGGACCCCGCGTTCCTTGATGTCCCGGAGCTGGATCCGCTGCGGCTCGCTGAGATGGCCGGCCTTGAACGCGTGCTCGACCACCGTCTCGTCCCCTGCCCCGCTGGCGTAGATGCGCGTGCCGTCCGGCGAGAAAGCCAGCCCGTAGAAGGCATCACCCAGCGCGACCCGGGCGACGACCTTGCCCTCCGGCAACGCGACGGAGACCAGTTCGTGCTGGCCGTAGCCCGCGTGGAGCGCCACCACGAATTTGCCCGACGGATGCACCGCGAGGTTCACCGGGAAATCGCCGAGCACGACCTGCTTGCCGACCGGCCGGAGCGACCACTGGTTGGGCAGCAACACCGAGCCGTCGACCTTGGCGCCGGGCAGGTCCGGGAGCGGTCCTGGTTTCGCGAGCAAGGGCAAGCCGACGAGAGCGAGCAGGACCGGGAGCAGGCGTGTCATGCGAGGTTTATGCCAGCCCGCCCGGCGCGGAGCCAAGAAACGTTCTGCCGCAGGCGACACGCCCCGGGGAGCGGCGGGGGGGTGTCCGCCCTTCACGCCGATGCCCCGACCGCTCACGCCCCGGCGATGATGACCTTGGCCCGCGCCCGCAGCGCGACAAGCAACGCCTCGGTCGCCGGGGTGAGCTGGCCGCGCCAGAGGGCGCCGATGACGACCGGCGGCACCTCGGTCAACGGCACCAACCGGAGCCCGGCCGGGCATTTGCGGCCCGGCACCGCCACCGTCAGACCGATGCCGAACCCGTTGGCCACGTAGATATCGATCAACTCCAGCGCGGTGACCTCGATGCTCGGCGTCCATTCCAGGCCGCGCTTGGCGAGCAGGTCGCGGAAGCGCCGCGGGATGACCTCGTCCGGCGGCAAGGTGATGAGCGGTTCGAGCCCGGATCCGGAGGCCAGCGCCTCGAGCAGCTCGGCACCGGACCTCGCCTTTTCCGACCTCGGCAGCAGCAGCGCGAGCGGCATCTCGAGCAGCGGTTCGCTGTGCAGGCCGGACGGCGGGTTCCCCTCCACGACAGTGATGGCGAAGTCGATCTCCTGCCGTTCGATCAGGTTCTCGATGAGCGGCTGGTGCGCGTCGCGCAAGGTGAGCTTCAGGTCGGGGAACTTCCCGCGCACTTCCTGCAACGCTTCCGGCAGATGTTCCCGCAACGCGAAGACCGGCGCCGCCAGCCGCACCGTCTGCGTCGTGCCGCCGCGGAGGCGCTCGCCGACGGCCTCGACGCTGCCGAAGAACGGCCGGGTGAACTCGTAGAGCTCCTTGCCGGCGGGCGTCAGCTCGAACGGCCGCCGGTTGAACAGCTTCAGGCCGAGGTCCGCCTCCAGCAGCAGGATCTGTCCGCTGACGGCCGGCTGCTGGATGCCGTAGGGCATGTTCCGCACCGCCTCCATGATCCCGCCGTGCCGCGCGACGTAATAGAAGAGCTCGAGATGGTGGATGTTCATGGCATCGATAGAAGCAAGGACGGCCGGGGAAAATCAATCCGCGCCCGCTCGGGTCCGCATGCTACCGGGACGACAGGCACCCACGGGACGCCATCCTCGCCGTCGTCGTTCTTCTCCTGCCGCGCGACACCTCGGCAGCTCAGGCTGGTCACCGGCTACCCGATCCCGGCCCTCGCCGTGCCAGGATGGGGCGACCGGAGGCTCCAAAGCGGCCGCGGGAACCGGCCCGACCTGACCGGTCCGAACACCCGATTGCGGGAGCTTCGCCCAGCGCGGGCTCAGGCGTCCGCTCACCGCATCCACCCTCGCCCAAGGGCGTCCCGCCCCATCGGACCCTCTGGCCACCCGAAAATGTTTGCTCCCATATGTTCCTACGGATGAGCCTTTTCGGGATGATCCGGACGATACTGGTATTGGGCGGTGGAAGCGCGGGGCTGATGGCCGCCGTGACGCTGAAGCGGAGGCTGCCCACCTTGGATGTGAAGATCGTCCGGAGCCCGGAGATCGGCATCATCGCGGTCGGCGAAGGCACGACCGTCTCGTTCCCCAAGCTCTTCTTCGAGTACCTCAAGCTCCAGCCCAAGTCCTTCTACGAGATGGCCGAGCCGACCTGGAAGCTCGGCATCCGCTTCTTGTGGGGACCACGGAAGCAGTTCTTCTACTCCTTCGGATACGAGTTCCAGCACCGCTATCCGGACCTCTCCCGGGACAACGGGTTCTACTCGATGGGAGCCGACGAATCGACGCCGATCCCCGGCCCGCTCTCGGCGTACATGAGCTTGGGCAAAGCGTTCCCCAAGCAGCCGGACGGACTTCCCCAGGTCCACAACCATCACGGCTATCACATCGAGAACAAGAAGCTGGTGGACTGGCTCGTCTTCACCGCGCGCGCCCTCGGTGTCGGGTTCATCGATGCGACCGTGACCGCGGAACGGGGCGAGAAAGGCATCGAAGCGCTCGTGACCGCCAACGGGGAACGGCTGACGGCGGACCTCTATGTCGACGCCTCGGGTTTCCGGAGCGAGCTGCTCGGGGGCGTCCTCAGCGAGCCGCACATCAGCTACAAGGACACGCTCTTCTGCGACCGCGCGGTGATCGCCGGATGGCCCCGCACCGACGAACCCATCCTGCCCTACACCACGGCGGAGACCATGGACTCCGGATGGTGCTGGCAGATCGAGCACGAGAACTTCATCAACCGCGGTTACGTCTACTCCTCCAGCTTCATCTCCGACGAGGACGCCCTGGAGGAGTTCCGCCGCAAGAACCCCTTGCTCGCGACCGAGCCGCGGATCGTGAAGTTCCGGTCCGGCCGGTTCGCCCGGAGCTGGGTCGGGAACGTGGTCGGCATGGGCAACGCGGTCGGCTTCGTCGAACCGCTGGAGGCCACGTCGCTCCAGGTCATCTGCCTGGAAGCCAGCTCGCTCGCCGATTCGCTCATCGACAGCCTTTGCGAACCCACGCCGTCGCTGGTCGCGTTCTACAACGTCTTCAACGCCCAGGCATGGGACGACATCCGCGATTTCCTCGCCGTGCACTACGCGTTCAACACCCGGCTCGACACGCCCTTCTGGGTCGCGTGCCGCAACGACACCCGGCTGCACGGTGCGCAGCCCATCGTGGATTTCTACCGCGAGAACGGCCCGAGCAAGCTCGCCGCGGGACATCATCTCCACGCCGCCAACTCGTTCGGCATGGACGGCTACCTCGCCCTGCTGCTCGGGCAGAACGTTCCCCACGGGAAACGGTACGTGCCCACGGCCCGCGAGGCCGACAGCTGGAGGACCCGCTCGGTCAACTGGATGAGCGACGCGAAGCGCGGGATGGACGTCCGCCAAAGCCTCGATTCCCTGCGGAAACGCGGGTTCAAATGAACGGCACGGCAAAGGAGTCCCGGGGTGCGATCGGAAGTGGCGGACAGTTTTCGCGGAGTCGTGCTCTGTTTCGGCGAACCGGACTTGGCGGGGCGCGAGGAGATCCCTTGGCGCTTGGCAGGAGGAGGCGCCGGCTGATCGCCTATCTGCGATGCAGCGGAGTGCCATCAGATCTTTGGAACAGGTGGATCTGGAAAGCAGGAAAACAGGAAAACAGGAACGGAGCCGGCGAAGCTCCGGTTTTCCTGCTTTCCTGTTTTCCAGATTCTCTCTCCGGCGCGTGTTCTCATCAGAGCAAGCGCGATTCCACCCCGACTGCCTTGTCCGCGACTTTGGATCGCACCCGTTCTTCCCTCCCCCCGTGCCCGCCGCGCAAGCGCCGCGTCCGCCGGCAAGATAGCGCGGAGACCGTCCGTTCTCGGGTCCTCCTCGCGCCGGCGCCCTGCCCATCCGGCCTCTATCCTTCGCGCCGCAGGATCTCCAGCGGGGGCTGGTCGGCGATGCCACGGCTCGTCGCGAGGCCGACCAGCACGGTCAACGTCGTGACACCGGACAAAGCGATCGCCAGCGGGACGGGCAACGCGGCGAAATCGTAGCCGGCCTTGAAGGCGAACACCGCCAGCGCCCAGCTCGCGACCACCGCCAACACGCTGCCGGTGATGGCGGCCAGCAATCCCAGCGTGGCGTACTCGGCGAACAGCACCTGCCGGATCTGCGCACGGGTGGCGCCGAGCGTGCGGAGCAGGATGGCCTCCTGCATCCGCTGCCAACGGCCGGAAAGCACCGCGCCCGCAAGCACGACCAACCCCGTCGCGACCGTGAACAGCGCCATGAAGCGGATCACGAAGCCGACCTTGGCGAGGATGCCGTCCAACGTCTGCAGGACGAGCGTGAGGTCGATGGCGCTGACGTTGGGGAACGCTTTCACCACCTCGCGTTGCATCCTCGCCGAAGCGGCGGCATCGGCGACGTGCGTGGCGAGCACGTGCATCGCCGGCGCGTCCTCCAGCACGCCGGCCGGGAAGACGACGAAGAAGTTCGGCCGCACCTGCCGCCAGTCGACCTTCCGCAAGCTCGCCACCCGGCAGGTCATCGGCACCCCCTGCACGTCGAACACGACCTCATCGCCGAGCCCGACATGGAGATCCTTGGCGATGCCCTCCTCGAGAGAGACAGGAACGGCGAGCGGATCCGCGGCGGATGGACCGGACGGACCTGCTCCCAGGCCTTCTCGCCCATCGACCTTCCGACCTGCTGGCATGGACCGGGATCGGCTGAGCGAGGCGACGAACTTCCCCGCCACGATCTCCTCGCTGTCGACGAGGTTCGTGCGCCAGGTGGACCGGTACTCGCGGCGCAGCACCCAGTCCGGGACGCGCTTCGTCTTGTCTTGCACGAGCGTCTCGGTGGGCACGCCCTTCACCGATCGCAACCGCATGGTGACGATGGGCGCTTCGTCGATCACGGGAAGTCCCTGGGACCGGAGCAGGGCGACCACTCCGTCCTTCTGGTCGGGCTGGATGTCGAACAGCACGGCGTTGGCCCTGGAGCCGTTGCCGGCCGGGAACAGCTGGGTGAGCAACGTGCCTCGCACGAGATGGAGCGTGAGGATGAGGAAGGTCCCGAGGCCGAGCGAGAGCAGCAGCAGCGTGGTGCGGTTCTGCGGACGGTGCAGGCTGGCGAGACCTTGCCGCCACACGAAGGGCAGCGACGCGGGGACGAGTCGCCGCGCGAGCCAGACGACGAGCCGGGCCGCGCCCGCGAGCAGCGCGAAGGCCGCTCCGAGCCCGGCCGCGAAGGCGAGCCCTTCGGTCCACCGTTCCGTCTGCGACATGGAGAAGGCCGCGACGGCGAGCGCGATCAGCGCGGCGACCGCCCAGCGGGCCGGGTCCGGACGCGGCGGTCCGTCGTACGCGGCGCGGATGGCGGCGAGCGGGCTCACGCGCCGGACCTCCAGGAGCGGCAACAGGGCGAAGAGCAGGCAGACCACGAAGCCGGCCGAAGACGCCTCGACCGCCGCGCCCCAGGCGAACCGCGGCGCGAACGCGAACGGCACGAAGCCGCCGATGACGGCCGGCAACTTCTGCGCGACCAACGCGCCGAGCGCGATGCCGAAGAGCGAGCCCGCGGCTCCGAGCGCGATGCCTTGCGCGAGATAGATCCCGAAGGTGTCCGCGAGCGGCGCGCCGAGGCAGCGGAGCACCGCGACGTTCGGCAGCTTCTGTCGCACATGGACGTGGATGGCGCTGGCGATGCCGACCGCGCCGAGCAGCAGCGCGACCAGGGCCACGAGGTTGAGGAAGCGATAGAGGTTGCCGAGCGACGCACCGAGGTCGCGCTGGCGCTTCTTCACCGTGTCGGAGTCGAGGCGGCGCGCGGCCAGCTGAGGTTCGAGCGGCTTCAGCAGCGCCTCGACGTCGGTCGGATCCGGGAACCGGAAGTGGACGCGGTAGCGGGCGAGCGAACCGCCCTTGAGCAGCTCGGTCGTCGCCAGGTCCGACGCCGCGAGATAGACGCGCGGCGCGATGGTGGCGAAGGCCACGGTGTCGCCCGGCACCTTGCGCAGCGCGCCGAGGATGCGGAACGACGCGGCTCCCAGCTTCACGGAATCGCCCCTTCCGACGCCGAACTGCTGGAGCACGCCCTCCTCGACCAGCACGCCGCCGCCCGCGCGGAACTCCGCCGCCGCGGACGGCGGTTCCGTCTCGAGCTGGCCGTAGAACGGAAATCCCCCGCTGACGGCGCGGGCGTTGACGAGACGCGTGCCGTTGGTGAGCACGAGCATCGTGGAGAAGCTGGTCTCGCGCGCGGTCTCGCCGCCGAACCGGAGGAACAGTGCTTCGTCCTCGGCTGTGAAGGCCTGCCGGGCGGTCAGCACCAGGTCGGCGCCGAGCAGCGACTTCGACTGCTGCCGGATGGCGTCCTCGAGGTTGCGTCCAAGCGATCCGATGGCGACGAGCGCGGCGATGCCGAGCGAGATGCTGCTGGAGAAGAGCAGCAGCCGGCGACGCGACGCGCGGGAATCCCGCCACGCCATGCGCCACGTCCAGAGGGAGAACAACGCCCGGATCCACTTCACGCGCGCACCGTAGCGGGGAACCGCGCCGACGCCACCACAGGGGCAGCGGTCCCGTCCGGGAGGAAGCGGTCGTGCGATCGCGGGCGGCCCTGATCGCCGAAATGCCGAAATGTCATCTGGCGGTATGGAGGGTTTGCACCCGGCTTCAACAGGCTCACCACAAGTCGATTGCGGCTCCGCATCGCCCTCCGTGACGGGTCCGTCGTACAGCCGACCCTGACTCAGGGTTTGACTCCACTGTATGGCGAGTGGATAACTGCCTGCGTCCACTTCACGACACGCCTTATGATGACTTTTTCTCGTATCCGCTCCGCCGGCAAGCGGGGCTTCACCCTCATCGAACTCCTCGTCGTCATCGCCATCATCGCGATCCTCGCCGGGATGCTCCTGCCCGCGTTGGGCAAGGCCAAGACCAAGGCCCAGGGCATCCTGTGCATGAACAACGGCAAGCAGCTCACCCTCGCATGGAAATTGTACAACGGTGACAACGGTGACCGGCTCGTCGCTTCGCTCGCCATCGACAAACGCCCGGTGTGGGTCGAAGGAAATCTCAGCTTCCCGGGTGGTTCAGACAACACGAACAACAAGTACATCACCAACGGACCTCTCTTCAAATACGCCGGCTCCGCGTTCGCGATCTACAAGTGCCCCGCGGACCGTGCGGCGGTCGGGACCATCGCGAAGAGCAAGTTCACGCCGCGCATCCGCAGCATCTCGATGAGCCAAGCCTTCGATTTCGGCGGCTGGCTCCCGGGTGGCACCGGCGCCAAGCAGTACCGTATCTACGGAAAAGAGAGCGAGATCAAGAACCCTTCGCAGACCTTCGTGTTCGTGGATGAGCACTCCGATAGCATCAACGACGGCGCCTTCGCCGTGCAGATGGTCGAGCGGAGCGCGGCGGCCGGGAACATCATCGACATGCCCGCGGCCTATCACAACGGCGCGTGCGGCTTCTCGTTCGCCGACGGCCACTCCGAGATCCACCGTTGGGTCGGCAAGACCATCAAGCCCCCGGTGAAGTACGACGGCTCCGTGGCGCTGAACGTTCCGGCCAAGGATTCTCTGAACGACGCCAAGTGGCTCTCCGAGAACACCACGGTCCGCAACGACCAATGACGCACGGACATCGCTGATCACTGACGAAAACGGCCGCCCTCCCGGGTGGCCGTTTTGTTTTGCTGCGAGCCCGGGGGACAGCGCGCCGGCATGGGGCGGCAGTACAGCAGCTCGAGGACGTCCATAGGTTTCCGCCACTTCCGATCACGCGGGCACAACTCCGTTTCTTGCAGGGAAGCGGCGCCAACTTTGCAAGCCGGAGGCTTGCCAGCCATCAGCCGGGGGTTGAGCGACAGCGACACCCCCGGTGACCGGCGAGGAGACAAGCACCCTGCAAGCGGTGCCAGAGGACGGCCCGGTCGGCGGATCTGCGACCCCTGCCGGGGTCGTGGCGCTGGCCCACGGTATCCGAGGGTGTCGTCGCTGCGCTCCTCGACCCCCGGCTGATGGCTGACATCGCTCCGCGATGTTCTTGGCGGATGGATAGGCTGCAAGAAACTGAGTTGCGCCCCGATCACCGGTCGGGCCCCGTCGTTGACGCTCCTCCGGGCGGCGCATAGCGTCCGCGCGTGCCCTTTCCGCGCCCATTTCCCGGTCGACCTGCGTCGGGCATGTCTCGACGGGAGTTGCTGCGCATCGGCGGATTGAGCTGTCTCGGTTTGTCGCTGCCCGGATTGCTCCGGGCCGACGCGGTCGCCCGTCCGGCCGCCGGCAGTTTCGGGCGGGCGAAATCCTGCATCTTCCTCTACCTCTCGGGCGGTCCGCCCCAGCACGAGACCTTCGACCCGAAGCCCGATGCCCCGTCCGAGATCCGCGGTGATTTCGGATCCATCCGCACCTCCGTGCCGGGAGTGCATTTCTCCGAGCTGCTGCCGCGGACCGCGCGCATCGCCGACCGGTTGGCGGTGATCCGCTCGATGAGCACGGACAACAACAGCCACACCGCCAGCGGCTACTGGATGCTCACCGGCTATCCGCATACCGCGCAGGCGGAGGTCCCGGCGAGTCCGGACGATTGGCCGAGTCTGGCGTCCGTGGTGGGCGCGCTGAAGCCGAGCGAGCGTTCGCCGTTCTCCTCGGTGCTGTTGCCCGAGATGGTCCACAACGACAACGCGCCGCCCGCGCCGGGCCAGGGCGGCGGCTTCATGGGGTCGGCGTGGAACCCGCTTGTGTTCCAATGCGACCCCTCGTTGCCGCGCTTCGAGGTCGACGGCCTGAAGCTGCCCGAGGGCATGTCGCTCGAGCGGCTCGCCGACCGCGGCTCGTTGCTGCGGCAGCTCGACCGGCAGTTCTTGGCGTCGACGCGTAGTGATCCGGTGTCAGCATTCAGCCGGCTCCAAGAACAGGCCTTCCAGGTCGTCCACTCCTCCGCGGCGCGCGCGGCGTTCGAGCTGGAGCGCGAACCGGCGACCGTGCGCGACCGGTACGGCCGCCACAAGTTCGGCCAGAGCGTCCTGCTCGCGCGGCGGCTGGTGGAGACCGGCGTCCGGCTCGTGCAGGTGAACTGGCCGCGCGAACCCGGCGACCAGATGACCGGCAACCCGGTCTGGGACACCCACAAGAACAACTCCTCCCGTCTGCGCGAAGTGCTCTGCCCGACGTTCGACACGACCTTCTCCGCGCTGGTGACGGACCTCGCGGACCGCGGCCTGCTGGACGAGACCTTGGTCGTCGCCACCGGCGAGTTCGGCCGGTCGCCGCGCATCAATCCCGAGGGCGGACGCGACCACTGGGGCAACTGCTTCTCGCTCGCCGTCGCTGGCGCCGGCATCGCGGGCGGACAGGTCATCGGCGCGAGCGACCGGATCGGCGGTTCTCCCTCCAGCCGCCTTTTGCGACCGCCGGATCTCGCGGCCACGGTCCTGCATCTGCTCGGCATCGATCCAGCCTCGGAGTTCCTCGACCCGCTGGGCCGTCCCCGTCCGGTCACCAGCAACGGCACCGTGATCCGCGAGCTCGCGGGCGTCTGACCATGATGGAAAACCCGGCTCTTGCCGATCGCCACCTCCCTGCGCCGCGTGGCATCCGTCGGTGCATCCACCGGACGGCCACGATCGTGGCACCCCTCGTCGTCCTGTTGCTGGTCGCGCTCACGGCGACCGCAGCGCGCGCCGCGGAGACGATGCCCACCTTCGCCGAGTGGCAGGCCGCGTGCTCGAAGCTGCCGCTCAACCGCGTGCTGGCCGGCCGGATGCCCCCGAAAGCGCTGTTGCCGCTCCAGACCTTCGCCGAGTTCGACCGCGTCCTGGACGCCTTCTTCGCCCTTTCGACCAACGGCCCGCTGGCGGACGCCACCAATTGGGTCGGCGCCGCGCCCCGGCGCGACACGTTCCTCGACTTCCAGCGGACGTGGTTCACGTCGCCCAAGCTGCCTTTCGAGCCGTTCGCGAAGAAGCTCGCGCTGCCCGCCGAAGGCAAGGTCGTCATCCAAGGCGACCTGCATGGCGACATCCATTCGCTGATGGGGGTCCTCGGCGGATTGCAGGAGCGGAAGTGGCTCGACGGTTTCGCGCTCACCGAACCGGGCCTGCATCTCGCCTTCCTCGGCGATTACACCGACCGCGGCCTCTACGGGGTCGAGGTGCTCTACACCTTGTTCCGCCTCAAGCTGGCCAACCCCGACCGCGTCCACCTCGGACGCGGCAACCACGAGGAGGTCGGCCTCGTCTCGAGGTACGGATTCCTCGCGGAAGGACGGGCCAAATACGGCCCGGAGTTCAACGCCGCGAAACTGTTGCGCGCCTATGATCTTCTGCCGGTGGTGACGTACGTCGGCACCGGGACGGATTTCGTCCAGCTCTGCCACGGCGGCATGGAGCCCGGTTTCTCGCCGGGTCCCCTGCTTGCGGCGGCAGGTCCGGACCGCTTCCAACTGCTGGGCGCGCTGCGGCAGAAGGCCTTTCTCCGGGCCGATCCCGACTGGTTGAAGAGCGACCCCGCCTCGGACGCGCTCGCCGCCCGGAAGTTCCAAGACTTCACGCCGGAGACGCCCACGAGCCCGGAGACCATCGGTTTCATGTGGAATGATTTCACCGTGTTCCGCGACGAACCGGCGTTCGGCCAGGATCCAGCCCGGGCTTTCGTCTACGGCCAAGCGGCGGTGCGCCAACTGCTCCGCGCCGCCGGGAGCGGCGGTGCGGAGCTCCACGCGGTCATCCGCGCGCACCAGCATTCCAGCGCGCCGAACCCGATGATGCACCGGTTGCTCGCCAGCCGCGGCCTGTTCCGCCACTGGCAGGAGACCGACTCCGCCGCCGCCCGGGACGCCGACCCGGCCGCGCTGAAGCAACGACTGGAGACGGCGGCGAGCCGGTCGATCCCCGACGGCTCCGTGTGGACCCTGAACGTGGTGCCGGACAGCGTGTACGGCGTCGGCGTCGGATTCAACTTCGCGAGCTTCGCCGTACTGCGCCTCGGACCGTCCTTCGGCGATTGGCGGATCGGCGTCGAGACGGTGGACGTGCCGACGCGTTGAGGCGTCGAGCGGAGACCGCGCCGCACTCCGACCAGTCCGAAATGGATTCGCCCGGCGACTTCCGCCCGCTAGCCTGAACTCCGTGCAGGAACGGACTTCCGATCAACGCAAGATGCCCGATTCGCCCCCGCTCCGCGTCGCGGAACTTTTCGCCGGCGTCGGCGGTTTCCGCGTGGGGCTCGAGCGCGCGGACCACGAGGCCGGCCGCGATGCGTTCCAGGTCGTCTGGGCCAACCAATGGGAGCCTTCCACGAAGCGCCAGCACGCTTACGAGGTCTATGCGGCGCGTTGGCCGGAGGGACCGCACCAGAACACCGACATAGCCCAGGTAACGGCGGAAGAGATCGGTCCTCGGTTTCGCGATGCCTTGTGTCGAGCGGACACCGAGGCCGTGCGTTGGTTCGGAGAACTCGGCCGGACGAACGAGGATTATGAACGCGAATTCTGGCGGCGGATGGTGCGCGAGATTTTGC
>JANNAJ010000757.1:0-6443 GCA_031384285.1 Verrucomicrobiota bacterium | reverse complement strand
TCCAACCAAGAGCGCGTGAAGGTGGCCGTGCCGTTCAAATGGGCGCCCGAGACCTGGTACCACCTGAAGACCCGCGTGGATGTCTCGGCCGACGGCTCCGGCATGGTCCGCGGCAAGGCCTGGAAGAAGGGCGACCCCGAGCCCGAGGCGTGGACCATCGAGGTCCCGCACAAGCGGGCGCACACGCACGGATCACCCGGGTTGTACGGGTTCTCGCCGCAGGAGATGCGGGTGGCCATCGACAACATCACCGTGAAGGCGAACTAAACGGGTCCCCGGACCCCGGATCTTCCTCTTAATCGTAATCGTAATCCTGATCCCGCCATGCCCGTCCGCTTCGACCATGAAAAGCTGAACGTCTATCAACGTTCGCTCTGGTTCGTTGCTTGGGCGGCCGAGATCTCGGAGAAGATCTCCGCCAAGCTCTCCGCGCACGGTCAGCTTGACCGGGCCGCGACCTCGATCCCGTTGAACATCGCCGAAGGCAACGGTCGTCACACCCCGGCGGACCGTTGCCGATTCTTCGACATCGCCCGTGGCTCTGCGTTGGAGTGCGCGGCGGCATTGGATGTTTTGGTGGCCAAGCAAGTTCTCGGGGAATCCGAGGCGGAGCCCGGCAAGGCTGTGTTGGCCGAGATCGTTTCGATGCTGGTGGGTTTGATCCGTAGCAACTCGGAGTCGCGCTTGCACGAGGATGCGATCCCCTACCGGGTCACCGCGGCTTGATTTTTGGAAAACGTCCGACGAGATGAAGATGAAGATCATGAAGAAGATTAAGAACGGGCCGACGGCGGCTCTGACTTGGGTCGCGGCTTGCACCATGGCCATCGCGGTGGCGCCGGCCGAAGACTGGCCCCAGTGGGGCGGCAACGACCCCGGACGCAACTTCTACTCGACCGCCAAGGGGCTTCCGGAGCGCTTCGAGCCGGGCAAGGTGAAATCCGGCACCGAGGAGATCGACCTTGCGACCACCAAGAACGTGAAGTGGGCCGTCAAGCTCGGCTCCCAGAGCTACGGCAACCCGGTGGTAGCCGACGGCAAGGTCTACGTCGGCACCAACAACGAATCACCCCGCGACAAACGTCACGTCGGCGACCGCAGCGTGCTCTACTGCTTCGACGAGAAGACGGGCGCCTTCCAGTGGCAGCTCGTCGTGCCGAAGCTGAAATCCGGCAAGGTCAACGACTGGGAGAACCTCGGCCTGCTCGCCTCGCCGTTGGTCGTCGGCAACCGCCTCTGGATCGTCACCAGCCGGTGCGAGGTGCTCTGCCTCGACACCGAGGGCATGGCCAACGGCAACGACGGCCCCTACCTCGACGACGCCAAGTACACGGTGAAGGACACGCCCAAGGAAGCCGCACCGGGCGAGCCGGCCAAGAACGATGCCGACATCATCTGGCGCTACGACATGATGGATGAGCTGGGCGTCTTCCCGCACAACGCCTCGAACTGCTCCGTCATCATGGTCGATGGCATCCTCTACGTCTGCACCTCCAACGGGCAGGACTGGACCCACGTCAACATCCCCTCGCCCACCTCGCCGAGCTTCATCGCGCTCGACCCCAAGACCGGCAAGCTCGTCGCCGAGGACAACGCCGGCATCGGGCCGCGCATCTTCCACGGCCAATGGACGTCTCCCTCGACCGGCAAGGCCGGCGGCAAGCAGCTCGTCTTCTTCGGCGGCGGCGACGGCGTGCTCTACGCGTTCGACACCAAGCCGCAGAAGGGCGACGGATCGAAGATCGTCCCCGTCCTCCCCGGCGCGCCTCTCGACCGCGAGGAGGACAAGGACAACGCCTATATGAAGAAGGTGTTCTGGGCCGACCTGAACCCGCCCGAGTACAAGACGGACAAGACCGGCAAGCCCTTCAAGTATCCCGCGGCCGAAGGCCCGAGCGAGATCAATTCCACGCCGGTCTTCTACAAGAACCGGGTCTATGTCCCGACCGGCCAGGATCCCGAGCACGGCGAAGGCGTCGGCCGCTTGGTCTGCCTTGATGCGACCAAGACCGGCGATATCTCCAAGACCGGCGTCATCTGGGACTACAAGGGCATCCATCGCACCATCTCCAGCGTGAGCATCGACCCGACGACCGGGTTGCTCTTCATCGGCGATTTCTCCGGCTTCGTGCATTGCCTCGATGCCGAGACCGGCAAGCTCAACTGGGTCTACGACATGAAGGCCCACATGTGGGGCTCGACCATGGTCGCGGACGGCAAGGTCTATGTCGGCGACGAGGACGGCGATTTCGTGGTGCTCGCGGCCAAGGGCGGCAGCAAGGCGCAGGTCCTGAGCGAGACCAATCTCGGCGCGCCGGTGTACAGCACGCCCGTCTTCGCCAACGGCGTGATGTACGTCGCCAGCCAGACCCACCTCTTCGCCGTCGGCGCGGACGCCAAGCCGGTGTCCAACGACGCCCCGAAGAAGGACGCCGTGCAGGCGAAGTAGTTGACGTTCGCCGCAACAAAACTTGGCATGCGCTTGTCGTGATCACCCGACTGGCAGTCAAAAACTACAAGGCGCTCCGCGATATCAGCGTTTCGCTCGGGGATTTCCATGTCTTGGTCGGCCCGAACGGCAGCGGGAAGAGCACCCTGCTGGATGTGTTCAGCTTCCTGAGGGATTGCTTGAACTTGGACTTGCGGGAAGCGGTGCGGCACCGCGCCAGTTCACTGGACGAATTGACCTTTGGTGGGCTAGGCGGGCCGATTGAATTCCATATCGAATTTGATTTGGCAGCAGAACTGCCAACTCGGAAGGACCATCGAATAATCTATCGTCTACGAATAGAGTCCGACTCAAGTCTCGGTGTTCGAGTGGCAGATGAAGCCTTGCTCGTTTCATCAACGCCACCTCCGGATGTGCCAAGTTCCTCTCAAGAATTGCTGCAGAGTCCCGGCGACGATGGCCGGGCTGAATACCTGAACGAGGCGGAATCTTCGTTAAGCGATGGTCGTGCGCTCCGCGACGTCTATTCGTTCGGCTTGGACAATCTCGCGCTGGCGAAACTGCCGCCTGACCAGAAGCGCTACCCCACTGCCTGCGCTATCCGCGCGCTCCTTGCGAAGCAGGTGAGCCTCCTGAGCTTTATCCCGGCGTCGATGGCTCGCCCGTGTCCAGCATTGGAGCCCGACGAATTCCTTCCTGACGGCCACAATCTCGCTCGGGTCGCTGGCCGGCTGCTGAACCCGAAGGCCAACGGGCATGACTTCGATCCAGCCAAGGCCAAGGCGGATTGGCTTTATCACCTGAGCTTGGCGTTGCCGGATGTGAGCGACATCACTTGGGCGCAACGCCCTGATGACCGGGCCGAATATCTGCGGCTCCACTATCGCGATGGCCTGACCGTCCCGAGTTGGGCGCTGAGCGAAGGCACGCTGCGGATGCTGGGGCTCATGTTGCCGGCTTTCCTTCCGCCGAAGCCCGGCATCCATCTCGTCGAGGAACCTGAGAACGCCGTCCATCCGCACGCGCTCGAACTGATCGTCGGTTCGCTGCGTTCGATCCCGCAGGCCCAAGTGCTCCTGACAACCCATTCGCCACTGGTCGTGGACCTCGTCGGCAAGGAGCCACTGTTGATCTTCCACAAGCACGATGGGGCCGTCCAGATCCAGACGGCGGACCAACATGCCGCGCTCCAGAATTGGGATGGTTCGCCGATGCTTTCGGCCCTCTTCTCCGCCGGCTACCTGCAATGAGGGATCTGGTCGTCATCACGGCGGATGCGGACATGGAAGCAGTCATGCGGGCCGTGTTGAAGCGGCCGCAGGCTTTGGGCATCCGCGACATCGCCTTTGAAGTCCGTCGCCATGATGGCCGCGACGCCGGGGGTTTTCAAAACGGCCCAGAAGTCACACGCACTCTCAAATCTGACTTCGACCGGCTGCTCATGCTTTGGGACCATCACGGCAGCGGACAAGAACACCAACTCAGTCCGGAAGCATCGGCTGAAGATGTTCAACGCCGATTGGATGGAGTGACTTGGCGTGACCGCTCAAACGCCCTAGCCTTGTGGCCCGAATTGGAGGAATGGCTTTGGCACAGTCCGAACGCGATCGGTAAGTGGCTTGGAGTGCCTGATTCACAGTTGTCGATTTGGCAGGAGGAGTTCGCAAACCAAACAGGCCAAACGCTGAAAGCAATCAAACGCGACTCACCCAAAGAGATGTTCCAGTTCATTTGCCGAAAGCACAGAAAACGCCTTCCGCGCGTCCAAGATTATGGACAGATCGCCGAAGTCGCCAGCTTGGCAGCTTGGCAAAGCAGCCCCACCTTCAAAGCCATGACCGAACGGCTGAGAACTTGGTTCCCCTTGACCACCACCGCCTAGAGCGGCCCTCATCAATTTTTTCAGACCATGCCCATCCCTACCGTAGCCCCTGAAGCCGTCGCAGCCGCCCAAGCGCGTCTCGACGCCCATCTCCTTGAGATCATCCGCTGGCACTTCAGCCCCGAGACGGGCAGCCCGTTCTGGCTCGATTGGGCCGCGAAGAACTGGGATCCCCGCCAAGAGATCAAGTCCTTCGCCGACGTGCTGAAGTTCCCCCACTTCCAGGACGAGTTCCTGCGCGACCTCCAGCCCGAGGTCTGGGTGCCCGCGGCGTTCAAGGGCAGGCCCTTCAACATCTTCGAGACCGGCGGCACCACCGGCATGCCCAAGCAGCGCATCGGCTGGGACGACTACAAGGTCGACTACTCCGAGTTCAGCGACAAGATCTCCGACGCGCATTTCCCGCGCGGCGGCGCATGGCTGATGATGGGCCCGACCGGCCCGCGCCGGTTGCGCCTCGCCATCGAGCACCTCGCCAACGTGCGCGGCAGCTCCTGCTACTTCATCGACCTCGATCCGCGCTTCGTGAAGAAGCTCATCACGAACAAGCAGTTCGACGTGGCCAAGCAATACATGGCCCATGTCGTGGCCCAGGCGGAGACGATCATGAAGCACCGCAAGGTCAGCGGCCTCTTCACCACGCCGAAACTGCTCGAGGCGTTGGCCGAGAAAGTGAACCTCTGGGATGCCGGGATCCGCGGCGTGTTCTGCGGCGGCACCTCGATGAAGCCGCAGGAGGTCCGCTTCCTCATCGAAGAGCTGCTCGAAGGCCGCATCGGCTTCTATCCGACCTACGGCAACACGCTCATGGGTCTCGCCGCCAGCGTGCCGTTGCAGCCGGAGGACAACTTCAGCGTGACCTACTACGCGCCGCAGCCCCGTGCCGTGCTGCGCGTCGTGAAGCCGGATGCCACCGCCGAGGTCGTCGGCTACGGCGAGTTCGGCCGCGTCGAGCTCACCACGCTCACGAAGGAGTTCTTCATGCCCCGCTTCCTGGAACGCGACGAGGCCATCCGCCGCGCCCCGCGTCCCCCGTACGCGTGGGACGGCGTCGGCGACGTCCGCCCGTTCGGCGCGATGACCGCGAACATCGTCGAAGGGGTCTACTGATCCGCGGCGGCGTCCCGTCGTCCGCCTCGCTCTCCCGAGCCCGCGACCTCGAAGGTCGCGGGTTCTTTTTTATCTCGGATGCTCCGTGCTTCCGGTTCTCCGGTGCGACCGAGGCCTCGACCTCGGTCGCGTCAGCGGAGCCATCCCGCGATCACCTGGGCGGCGACCTCGTCCGTCGCTTTCGCGGCGTCTTCGCCTCCGACATTGGTGAGCACCACCACCGCGAAATCGCGGCGAGGAGCGAGCCACGCGTTGCTGAACCACATGGTGTTCGATCCGGTGTGGTTCAAGGCGTCGCCACCGGACCAACTCCTACGGGCCACGCCCCAGCCGAGAGCGTAGGCCTGCAGGGCGAGCGCGGTGTGCAGCTTGCGCCACGCAGGGGACGGCAGGCCCAGCGACGTCGGCCGGCCGAGTTCGCCGGAGATATGCGCCATCAGGTAGGTGGTCAGGTCCGGGAGGGAGCAATGCACGGTGCCGGCGGGGCCGAGGCCGGGCGGGTTGTCCGCCTGCGGTCCGGGCGCGACCGGCTGAAGATTCCTCACCGGCCACGACAACGTGTGGCCCCACGGCTGGTCCGGCCGGCCGGGCGATCCGGGCGCGCCAAAACCGGCGGACTTCATGCCGAGCGGCCGGAACACGCGCTCGGTGACGAGGTCTTCCCACGGTTTGCCCGCGCGTACTTCGAGCATCGCGCCGGCGAGGATGTAGCCGGTGTTGGAGTAGACATGCACGGTGTCCGGTCCGTGTTGCGGCGGGAACGCGGTGACGGCTTCCCGCAGCCAACGGCGTTGTCCGCGCGGCGGGCCGGGTGCTTTCCAGAAGCCGGCCCAAAGCCCCTTCTCCTGGAGCCACGTTTGATCGGGTGCGCCGCCGCGGTGACCGAGCAATTGCTCCAACGTCACCGACCGCCAGGACGGATCCATCTTCGGCGCGTCAGCGGGGAAGACGTGGGCGAGCGTGTCGGTCCAGGCGATCTTGCCGTCCTCGACCAGCAGGGAG
>JANNAJ010000676.1:0-2198 GCA_031384285.1 Verrucomicrobiota bacterium | reverse complement strand
AGGCGACGTCGGTTCCTTGGGCACCGAAGCGCACGGCATCCAGCACGCGCGAACCGTCGGCCGACCGCAAGAAGACCGCCTCACCGGCCGAGCTCAGCCCGAACCCGAGCTCCGGTCCGGTGAACGAAAGGAATCCGCGCGGCGGGATCACCGATCCGGCGGGCAGGACGAACTTGGCGATGTCCGGATCGTCCGTGAGCACGTGGCCGCTGAGGTCCACCGCGGCTTCCGAGTAGTTGAAGAGCTCGATGAAGTCCGCTGCGGGCGGCGCGGGATGGGCGAGCAGTTCATTGATGACGATGGTGCGCGGAGCCTCCGTGGTCGGCGCGGGTTCGGGTCCGCCCGGCGATCCGCCAGCGCGTTCGCTGGCGCTCCAGGCCCGCGGGTCGCGTTCACCGTGGCTCGGCCGGGCGAGCACGAGGGAAGGGCCCGCGCCGTCCGCTGCGACCGGCCAGACACCGTCGTCGCGGTAATCGAGCTCGAACAGGACGGCGTCGCGTTGGTTCCGTAGCTTCAGCGAACCGCTGCTGCGCGCCAGCGTGCCGGTGAACGGTCCGAGCACGTCCCTCAGACCGGCCATCGCTGCCAGGTCCGCCGGGGCCGCCGCGATGACGGCGTAGCCGCGTGCGGGCAGCACGAAGCTCGACGGGAAGGTGAACTCGACATCGCCGGTGATCCGCCAACCCCCGAGCTCCTCGAACCAAGGCATCGAGTTGAAGACCTCGATGAACCGCACGTCCCGTCCGTCCGACCGCTTCGCCGGATGGTACATGACCTCGGAGACCACGACGCCGCCCCGGCGCGACGAGGGTCCCGGCGGTTCGGATGGCGCGCGGAAGAGATCCACCGGCAGCGCCGGGCCTTTCGCGGGAGCGGCTTCGAGCGCCGCGGCGCAGCCGATGAGACCGGCGGACATCCAGCGCCGCGCGTGGGAAAGTAGGGTCGAGAACATGCCTTTGGAGTAGGGCGAATGTAGCAGTTTCCGTGCGTGCGGCGGCAAAGGATTTCCGCCGGTCCGGCGGGGGCTCGCGTCGATGTCGCGGGCTTTTTCGTCCTTCTTTCGGTCGCCGCGATCCGGCCATCGTCCGGCATGTCGCATATCGCCCGTGCCCGCGAAGTCTTCGCCATCGAGCTGGCCGCGCTGAAGGCGGTCGGTGCCGCGCTCGACGCCTCCTTCGACCGCGCGGTGGACCTGGTGGTCGCGGCCCTCGCGCGGCGCGACAAGCTCGTCGTCGTCGGCATCGGCAAATCGGGCAACATCGGGCGCAAGATCGCCGCGACCCTCTCCAGCACGGGCTCCACGGCGGTCGTGCTCGACCCGGTGGACGCCCTGCACGGCGACATCGGAATCCTGAACGAAGGCGACGTCGTGCTCGCGTTGAGCTACTCGGGCGAATCAGACGAGCTCGTCCATCTGCTGCCGGCGATCAAGCGGTTCGGCGTCGGGATCATTGCGTTCACCGGCGCGCCGAAATCCACGTTGGCCAAGCACGCGGACGCAGTCCTCGGCTGCCGCGTGCCGAAGGAGGCGTGCCCGTTCAACCTGGCGCCCACGTCGAGCACGACGGCGACGCTGGTGATGGGCGACGCCCTGGCGATGGCGGTGATGGCGGCCCGCGGGTTCAAGGCGCAGGATTTCGCCCGGCGGCATCCGAGCGGCGCGATCGGCCGCGCCATGCTGGTGAAGGTCGGCGACATCATGCGTCGCGACGGACGCAACGCCGTCGCGCCGTCCACGACCACGGTGAAGGAGGCGTTGCTGGTGATGACCCGCGCGAAGTCGGGCTCGGTGAGCGTGGTGGACCGTCGAGGCAAGCTGGCCGGCGTCTTCACCGACGGCGACCTGCGGCGGGGCATGGCCTCGGACGAGCACATCTTGTCCCGGACCTTGAAAGAGGTCATGACCCCGGGATCGGTGTGCGTCCGCGACGACGCCTTGGCGGTCGAGGCGTTGCGCATCTTCAACGAGCGGAACATCGACGACCTCGTGGTCGTGAACGCGAAGCGCGAACCCGTCGGGCTCGTGGATTCGCAGGACCTGCCGAAACTGAAGCTGATGTAGGCGGGGCCTTGGTGGCCCCGGTTCCTCTCCGACGATGCGGAGCGGGAAGCGGTGACGCTCGCGGGCGTGGTCGAAGGCACGCGAGAAGCCGATTCCGGCGGGCGGTCCGAGGCTTGCGTCCGGCGAGGTCCGCTCC
>JANNAJ010000661.1:0-4666 GCA_031384285.1 Verrucomicrobiota bacterium | reverse complement strand
CACCCACGACAGTTTGCGCACGTGGCGGAATTGGCAGACGCGCTACTTTGAGGTGGTAGTGCCGTAAGGCGTGCAGGTTCAAGTCCTGCCGTGCGCACCAACAAGACAGAGGCCCGCGAGCGATCGCGGGCCTTCGTCGTTCCCGGGATGGACACCGAGGCGCCCCGGTTCCCGCTGACCCCACGATCTCCTTCGACGATCTCGCCTCGCCCCCTCCGCGAACCCCCAGCGAAAGGCTTGCGCTGGAAGGCGGCTAAACCGGAGTTTCCCCGCGTCGGCATCCCGATCACCATGGTCCACGAATTCAAAGCCACGCGCCGCGTCGAGTTCAGCGAGACCGACATGGCCGGCATCGTCCACTTCTCGAACTTCTTCCGTTACATGGAAACGGTGGAGCACGCCTTCTGGCGTTCGCTCGGCGGGTCGGTGGTGATGACGCAGCGGGAACCGCCGCTCGGGTTGCCGCGCGTCCACGCCTCCTGCGATTTCAAGCGGCCGCTGCGGTTCGAGGACCTGGTGGAGATGCGCCTGCTCGTGACCGAGAAACGCACGCGGTCCATGAGCTACCAGATCCGGTTCCGTCGGATCGCGCCGGGTCCGGAGGAAGAGGTCGCGGTCGGAAAGCTGACGGTGGTGTGCGTCAGCAAAGGCGCGGACGGCTCGCTGCAGGCCGTGCCGTTCCCCGCGGAAATGTGGGACCAGATCCAGGTCGCTCCGCCCGACAGTCTTGCCTGACGCGATCGGCGGAGGCTCAGCCCTCCATGTCGCGGGTGTAGTAGAGCATCCGTCCGCAACTGCTGCAGGAGATGATCTCCGTCTGCGCCTTCGCCGCGACGAAGAGCTGCTGGGGCACCTTCATGTGGCAGCCGCCACAGGTGACGTTCGCGATACCGACCACGACGTTGTCGCCCTTCGTCTTGAGCAGCCGGTCGTAGCGACCGCGGACCTGCTCATCGACCTTGGAAGCGAGCTCCTCGCGCTCGACGGACAGCGCTGCGGCCTGCTTGAGCAGGCTGTCCTCGCGGGCAGCGAGGTCGGCCAGCTGCCGATCGGTGTCGGCCTTCTGCGTGGCGGCGATCCCTGCGGCGACGGCGAGCTCCTTCGCGGCCACGTCGGCCTCCTCCATGAGCACGAGCTCCTGGTCCTCGAGCGCGCTGATCTCGCCGTGGGTCGTCTCGATCTGGTGGGTGTAACGCTTGTACTCGTCGTTGCTCTTGGTCGCGCCCTGCTGGGTCTCGATCTTGCGGATGAACTCTTCCTTCGTCTTCACCTCGAGCTCGAGCTTCTTGCGGTCGCTCTCGACTTGGCGACCGTGGACCTTGGCCGCTTCGTGCGCGGCCGCGGTCTGCGCCGCGCGGTCCTGGAGCCGCTTCCTCTGCAAGGGCACATCGGCCAGCTCGGCCCGGAGCCGGAGCAGCCGACGGTCGCGGTCTTGGAGAACGAGGAGCTGTTCGATGACGGGTAGCATGGCTGCGGCACGCTATCGGCGGCGGCTCGGACGGGTCAACGGGCAAGCCCGGCGTCGCGGGGAAAGTTTGAACGGAAGGAGGCGACGTGCCCTCTCAGTTGCGCGCCCCACGGGGCCGTCTAACCTCGATCATCATGAACACCGTCCGTTCTTCATTGGCAGTCCTCTCGCTCGCCGGTCTCGCCGCGGCCCTGCCCTTCGCGGCCGCCGCCAAGGATTCCGAGGCGCTCAAGGTCGCCCGGCAGCTCAACAGCGCCTTCGTCGAGGTCGCCGAGACCGTCTCGCCGTCCGTCGTCGTCATCTCCGTCACCCAGAAGAACGATGGCGAGGAGATGAAACGGCTGCACAACTTCTGGCGGATGCTCCCGCCCGAGATGTTCGAGGGCGAGGCGCCGCAACGCCAAGGCCAGGGCTCCGGCGTCGTCCTCCGCGAGGAAGGCTTCATCCTCACCAACAACCACGTCGTCGAAGGCGCGGACAAGATCCGCGTCCGGCTGAAGGACGGCCGCGAGTTCGACGCCGAGGTCCGCGGGACGTATCCCGAGGCCGATATCGCCGTGATCAAGCTCAAGGGCGACATAAAGGACCTGCACGTGGCCAAGTTCGCCGATTCCGATAAGGTCCGCGTCGGCGAGTTCGCCATCGCCGTCGGCGCTCCGTTCGAGCTCGACTACAGCGTCACCTACGGCCACGTAAGCGCGAAAGGCCGCGGACAGCTCGACGGCGGGCCGGACGACCAGGACTTCCTCCAGACCGATGCCAGCATCAACCCCGGCAACAGCGGCGGACCGTTGGTCAACCTCGACGGCGAGGTCATCGGCATCAATTCCATGATCCGCGGCATGGGCACCGGCATCGGCTTCGCCATCCCGGCCAACAACGTCCACGAGATCAGCGACCGCATCATCACCGACGGCAAGTTCACCCGCTCTTGGCTGGGAATCGTCATGGCGTCGCCGGAAGAAGCGCGCCGGCTCCACGAGAACGACGAGAACCAGCAGCCCGGGGTGCTGGTCCGCGCCATCCAGCCCGACGGTCCCGCCAGCCGCTCCACCCTCGAGCCCGGCGACATCATCGCCGCGGTCGACGGCAAGGCGATCACCTCCACGAGGCAGCTCCGTTCGGAGATCGCCCGCAAGCGCTCCGGCAAGGAGGTCATGCTCGACGTCCTGCGCGACAAGAAATCGCTCCAAGTGAAGGTGAAACCCGAGGCGATGCCCGACCAGCCGATGTCGGCATCGAACCGCCGTGGCAGCCAGCCCGAATGGTCGGCACCCGGCCGTTCCGACGGCGCGACGCTCAAGCCCCTCACCCAAGAGCTCGCCAAGGAGTACGAGATCAAAGGCGTCACCCAAGGTGTCGTGGTCACCGAGGTCGAGGAGAACAGCGTCGCTCAAAATCTCGGCCTGCGGGCCGGCGATGTCGTCACCGCTGTGAACGGCGAGCCGGTCGGCACGCCGAAGGAGTTCCGCCAAGCCCTGAAAGCCTCCAAGGAGAAGGGCGCTAAGATCAAGCTGGTCCGCGAAGGCGCACGCACCTTTCTCTTCTACAAGAACCGGTCGGAGTAGCCGGTCCGGGAGGAGGCGGACAAAAAGCAGACGCGCCGGAGGGGTGTTCCTCTCTCGGCGCGTCTCCGCTTTTTGGGAGAGGCCCGGCCGGTCGACCGGCGCCCGCTACCGACGGGATCACTTCTCGACCGGCTTGCCAGCGGCTTCCCAAGCTTTCATGCCGCCGTCGAGGTTCACGACGTTGGGGAACCCGAGTTTGACCATCTGTTCCGCGGCCTTGGCGCTCCGTCCGCCGACGGCGCAATGGACGAGGTACCGCTTGGACTTGTCGAGCTTCTCGATCTGGGCGGTGAAATCAGCCGCCTTGAAGTCGATGAGCTTCGCGCCCGGGATGTGCCCCTTCGCGAACTCCTCGGGCGTGCGGACGTCGAGGACGACCGAGTTGGTCATCCTCGTGCGCAACCGGTCGAAGGGCTCGGGCTTGACCGTGTGGAACGGCGGCCGCTCCGGGAACGTGAAATCGGCCTGCGGCTTGGGTTCGGACTTCGCGGCCGGTTTCGCGGCATCCGCGGCGAAGACGGGGACGGCCGACAGCAAGGCGCCGGCGAGGAGGATCGGTTTCATGGCATTCATCTCGTGTGCAGCAAATGAAGCGGGCGCGGACCGGGATGGCAATTGCAGTTTGCCCCCGCCTCCATTAACACCACGCCCATGAGGTTCATCGGCAGCGTCATCGAGAAACTCCAGCGCCATCCCAAGCGCATCGTCTTCCCGGAAGGCACGGAGCCGCGGGTGCTGCAGGCCGCCCGCCAGTTCTATTCCCTCCGCTTGGGCGTGCCCATCCTGCTCGGCGACCGTGCCGAGGTGAAGGAGGCCGCCGCCGCACTGAACGTCTCGGTCGAAGGCATCCGCATCATCAATCCCGCCGAGAGCCCGGACCTCGAGAGCTTCGCCAAGCGCTTCGAGCTGTTGCGGCGCGGCAAAGGAATCCAAGAGAAGGAAGCCCGCGAGGCCATGTCCAAGCCGAACTTTTTCGGTGCGATGATGGTCGCGATGCGCCAGGCCGACGGTCTGGTCTCGGGCACGAGCGAAGTGTCGGGCGGGGTGCTCCGGCCGCTGTTCCAGATCATCAAGGTCGCGCCCAAGACCACGACCGCCTCGTCCTGCATGGTCATGGAGGTCGAGGACACCCGCTTCGGCGAGAAGGGCGTGCTGTTCATGGGCGATTGCGGCGTCATCCCCGATCCCGACGTCGACCAGTTGGCCGACATCGCGGTCTCGACCGCGCGGCTCGCCCGGCAGATCCTCGGCGTGAAACCGCGCGTCGCCTTCCTCAGCTACTCGACCAAGGGCAGCGCCGCGCATCCCGGGGTGATGAAGGTCCGCGCCGCCACCGCGCTCGCGCAACAGAAGGCCGCCGAGTCGATGTTCGAGGCGGACTTCGACGGCGAACTCCAGGTCGACGCCGCGCTGGTCCCCGAGATCGCCGGTCGCAAGCTCCCCGACAGCAAGGTCGCCGGGAAAGCGAACGTGCTCATCTTCCCCGACCTCAACTCCGGCAACATCGCCAGCAAGCTCGTCCAGCACGTCGCCCGCGCCAATGCCTACGGTCAAATCCTGCTCGGTCTCGACCGCCCCGCCGCTGACGTCTCCCGCGGCTCGAGCGCCCACGACATCCTCGGAGTCGCCG
>JANNAJ010000657.1:0-1893 GCA_031384285.1 Verrucomicrobiota bacterium | reverse complement strand
TCTGCCTGCAACTCAAGGCCGGCAATTCCCATCTGACGCAGCGGAAGGATGGAACGGAGATCTTCACCATCAAGAAACCACGCTGGGTGGAGACGTGGATGAACCAACCTCATCCCGTGATGCTAGTGGTCGGCACTTTCCCCGAGAAAGACGGGCGCACCACCGGCACCGCAAAGCAGGAGTTCGCGGACGTGCGCTGGATGGAAATCACGAGCGTGCTCCAGCGCGAAACCGCCAACGGTACTAAGCCGGTGAAACAGATCGAGTTCAAAGGTGAACGCTTGGACATGAGCAGCGTGCGCAAATGGCGGGAGAAGGTCCTCAGCACCCAGCAGACCGGAAGCAAATCACTCTGAGCCCGGTCGACCTCAGTAGCGCGGCACGGCTGGGTCCACTTCCACGCTCCAGCGGTCGATGCCGCCGGTGAGGTTCGACAGCCGGGTGAAGCCTTGGCTGCGCAGGAATCCGATGGCGTGCGCGCTGCGGACGCCGTGGTGGCAATAGACGACCACTTCGGCGTCCTTCCAGCCGGCGATGTCCTCGGTGCGCTCAGCGAGTTCGCTGAGCGGCAGCAGCGTTGAGCCGGGCAGCGCACAGAAGGCGTGCTCCTCCGCCTCGCGCACGTCGAGCAGGCGCGGCGGGTTCGGTGATCGGAGCCGCTCGGCGAGTTCGGAAGGAGTCATTTGGGGGGAAGTGATCAGTGATCAGTAGTCAGTGATCAGTGAACCGGGGAATCGATCGTTGGGTGCGTTCACTGCTTCACCGGGCACTGAATACTGAAAACCGGATACTGATCACTGCTTCACCGCTTCACCGAACACCTCCCGTCTCACGCATCCAGGCCGGCGAGGTAGCGTTCGGCCTCGATGGCGGCGGCGCAGCCCATGCCGGCGGCGGTGATGGCCTGGCGATAGACCGAATCGGCGCAATCGCCGGCGACGTAGACGCCGGGAACGGTCGTGGCCATGCCTTTGCCGAGGACGAAGTAGCCGGCGTCGTCGAGCGCGAGCTGGCCTTTGAAGAGCTGCGAGTTCGGCACGTGGCCGATGGCGACGAACAATCCGGCGCAGGGCAGGACCGATTCTTCGCCGGTCTTGAGGTTCTTGAGCTTCACCCCGGTGACCTTGCCGGCGGCGACATCGAGGACCTCGGTCACGGCGGAATCCCAGACCGGCTTGATCTTCGGGTTGGCGAGCGTCCGGTCGGCCATGATCTTGGAGGCGCGGAGCGTGTCGCGGCGGTGGACGAGGTAGACGACGGAGCCGAAGCGGGTGAGGAAGTTCGCCTCTTCGCAGGCGGAATCGCCGCCCCCGACGACGACCAAAGGCTGGTTGCGGAACGGGGCCAAGGCGCCGTCGCAGGTCGCGCAGTAGGTGACGCCTTTCTTCTCCAGTTCGTGCTCGCCTGGCACGTCGAGGTGTTTGTGGCCGGCGCCGCTGGCGATGATCAACGTGCGGGTCTCGACCGGATCACCGTCGATGACCAGCCGGATCGGCTTGGCGGAGAGATCCACCGACTCGACCGTCCCGAACTTCACCTTGGCGCCGAACTTCTCGGCCTGCGCCTGCATCCGCGTCATCAGCTCATAGCCGTCCACGCCCTCGGGGAAGCCGGGGAAGTTCTCGACGATGCTGGTGGTCGTGAGCAGGCCGCCGGGCATGATGCCGGTGAGGACGAGCGGCGCGAGGTTCGCGCGGGCCGTGTAGATGGCGGCGGTGAGCCCGGCGCAGCCGGTTCCGATGATGACGACGTTCTCCATATTGAAGGGGGCGGACAGTAGGCTCGGTGCCCCCGGGGAGCAAGGCGCCGGGTTCGACGGGGAGTTCCAAATCTGGAAAGCAGGAAAGCAGGGAACAAGGCTGCGGCAGGTGAGCGAACCGGTCTTGCCGCCTG
>JANNAJ010000584.1:0-2132 GCA_031384285.1 Verrucomicrobiota bacterium | reverse complement strand
TCGTCCAGGTTCACCGTGCCTTCCTTGTGCGCATGGATGCGCCGGGTGCCCGCGCCTTTCACCGCGTAGAGCGTGCTTTCCACGCGATAATCGGCCTGATGCGTGTTGTAGATGCGGTAGGCGGCCCTCGCCAGACGGAAGGTGCTCAGGTTCACCGTCACCTGCTGGGTGGTGGTGGCGAGGCGCGGCACTTCCACGCGTTCGTTGCTCAGACCCTGCCCGACGTACACGCCGTTCAGGTAGATCTTGTGCGCGCCGCCATCGAGCGCCACGGCCGCCGGCGAGGCGTTCTGCAGGCGCAGGGTGAAGACGAACTGGAACTCGCCCTCGGTGCCGTGCGCCGAGTCCACCTTCACCAAGGTCACGTCGAAATCGCCGTCGTCCCGCATCGTGGCGCAACCGGCCAGCACCAGGACGAGCATGGACAACGCCCCGAACAAGCGGCGGAGAGGGAAGGGGAGCTTCATGGCCGGCGGAGGGTATCGGGCAGGCCGCCCGCGACAAGCCAGAGGATCGGATGTTCGGGAGGGCGCGGTTCCACCCGCGCCGAAGATTCCTCTTTGCTTGCGGCAGGGACTTTCTCGCCCCCGTGCCCTGCAACTGTCCGCCAAATCGCGCCACCCTCACTCCGCCGGATGCCTGAACTCGAGGACGCGGCAAAGGCGTTGGATCTTTGAGCCCGGACTTAGGAGCGAGGAGACCGGTTCGGCTGTAGCGTCGGGTAGCCCTCGGCGGTGTCGCGGATCGGTGATCCGCAGGCGGTGTCCGGTTCAGCGATGGTCTTCCTTGAAGCGGAATGCGAGGCGGCCGGTGAGGTCGGTGCTGGCGAAGGTGGGGCACCAGAATTTCTCGACGTGTTCGATCACCAGGTCCGTGCCGGTGAAGTGGTCGACGCCGGGCGGCCGCTCGGGGTTGTACATCGTGTCGGTGAAGTCGCGGAGCAGCGCGACGTTCTTTCCCAGATAGACCTGCTGGCGGATGGCGAAGGGACGGCCGAGCACGCACATGTTCAGGTGCACGCCGCAGAGCACCACGTTCTTGATCCCGCGCGCGGCGAGGAGATTCCAGGTCTCCTGACCGTTGTCGGTGAGGGCGTCCCCGGGAGCGAGCTCGAGGGTGGCGATCTGGCGCGTCCAGGCCTCGCGGATGGTGCACTTGGTGCCGGTGCAGGAGCAGCCCATGTCCGAATCGTCGATAGGCAGGACGCGCTCGTGCTTGGGATCGGTCCAGCACCACGCGGTGCCCCAACGGTCGGCGGTGGCGAGCGGCACGGGCGTCTTCGCGAACGGCGCGGTTTGGGCGAGGCGGCGCTGAGGAGTGCCCTTGTAGAAGCCGGTGACGCTGCTGGGCGCATGGATGATGAACACGCCGCGCTCGCGCGCCTGCTGGACGACCTGGTTGAGCGGGCCGGCCAGTTCGACGACGCGGCGGGCGGCCGACTTGCACCAATGGTCGTCCCACATGTCGCAGAGGATGAGAGCGGTCTGCTTCGGGTCCCACTCAGCGGGTTTCTCGACGGGGACGAACACGCCCGGCTTGGATTCCTGGCGCGCACGGAGGTTGAGACGGAGCGGGCCGTCGGCAGCCGAAGCAGGGGAGATCATGGCGAGGGAGGTGAAGGCCAGCAGGACGACGAGGAGCCTGGAGAGGCCGGGAACCGGAGAGCGCGACGGGGAGGTCATGGGCGGAGAGTAGGAAGAGCGGGGGCGTCGGGGAAGCCGGAGGTTGGGGCGTTGCGCGGCGGGACGGACCCTGTTCTCGTCCGGCATCGACATCGCGATCATCGGCGGCGGTCCGGCGGGTTTGCGCGCCGCGGAAGTGGCGGCGGCAGGCGGCGCGTCGGTGACCCTGTTCGACGCCAAGCCGTCGGTCGGCCGGAAAATCCTCGTGGCCGGTCGCGGTGGTCTGAACCTCACCCACACCGAGTCGTCCGCACGCTTCGCCGCCCGCTACACCGGTCCGGATCAGCCGGACGATCTGTGGGCGTCGCTGTTGGCGGACTTCGATGCCGAGGCGTTGCGGCGTTGGGCGGCGGAACTCGGGGTGGAGACCTTCGCGGCGACGAGCGGGCGGGTGTATCCCCGAGAGATGAAGGCCGCGCCGTTGTTGCGCCGTTGGGTGCAGCGGCTGCG
>JANNAJ010000562.1:0-5167 GCA_031384285.1 Verrucomicrobiota bacterium | reverse complement strand
GGAAGCGATGCTGCGCAAGAAAGGGCTGCTGGCAGCGGCGCCGTCGGCACCGACGACGACCTGAGCCGGGAAGACCCGACCAGAGCGCGGACGGCCCGTCCACGTGGGCTGTCCGGGAACGAAAAAGGCCGCGTCCGAGGACGCGGCCTTTTCTATTCTTCCCCGGGACGGATCCCGTTCAGGGATTCGCCGGAGGGTCGCTCGGCGGCAGCGTTTGCACAGCCTGCGGCTGCGCGGGCTGCGATTGCGCGGGCTGCGGCTGCGCCGGCAGCGGTTGCACGATGTTCGGTGCCGGCTCCTTCACGAAGCCGGGCGGGCGGACGACCGTGGGCATCGGGTTGCGCAGCGGGATCGGAGAATGGACCGGGCCCAGGCCGGCCGCCTTGGCGGCGAGCACCTGTGCCGGGGTGTCGTTGGCGTGGAGCTCGGACGGAAGGGTGCCGAGTTCCTTGGGGTCCTTGGCGCGCTTTTGTTTGGGCAGCGGGCTGACCATCACGTTGATGGATTTGCCGATGAGCTTGGGCGGGAAATCGGCGACGCCCCACGGCGAGATGTCCTTGAGGAACTTGTCGACGACGGCACGGCCGATCTCGGTGTGGGCCATCTCGCGACCGCGGAACCGGAGCGCGACCTTCACCTTCATGTCCTCGCAGAGGAAGCCGACCGCGTGGTCGAGCTTGATGCCGAGGTCGTGCGGATCGATGCGGGGCGTGAGCTGGACCTCTTTGACGAGGTTGGCGTGCTGGGTCTTCTTGGACTCGTTGTCCTTCTTCGCCATCTCGTACTTGAACTTGCCGAAGTCCACGATACGGCAGACCGGAGGATTGGCCGTCGCGGCGATCTCGACGAGGTCCAGGCCTTGGGCCCGGGCCATGTTGATCGCCACCGCCAGGTCGATGACGCCCACCTGCTGACCGTCCGGACCGATCACCCGGACCTCGCGGGCACGGATCTTGCCGTTGACACGGTACTGCGGCTGCGGAGGGGTGAAGCGGGAGGAGAACGGACGACTCAAGCGACCCTCTCCGGTTGAAGTTTGAACATGTTCAGCTTGGAAACCATTGCTATCTCAGACAGACGCAAGGGATATAGTGAGCCAGATGAAGTCCCGGCAAGCCCAATCTCGCCTCGCGGCCGGGCCCGCGTGCCTCTTCCGCGCGCTGTTCGTGCTCGCCGCAACGGTCGCCACGACGGCCCTCGGTGCCGGGGACGACACCACCCGCACCCGCGTCGAGGCCGTTTTCACCAAGGCCCGCGCGACCTGGACCGCGGCTCCGGACGACGTCACCAACGCCTGGAAGTTCGCCCGCGCGGCATTCGACCAAGCCGAATGTGCCCCCGACGACCGGCGCCGCGCCGTCATCGCCGAGGAGGCGATCCGCGCCTGCCGCGCAGCGGTCGTCCGCGACCCGAGGTCCGCGCCGGTGCACTACTACCTCGGGCTCGACCTCGGCCAACTCGCCCGCACGCGGGCGCTCGGCGCGCTCAAGCTGGTCCGCGAGATGGAGAAGCACTGGCTCGCCGCGAAGGAGATCGACGAGACGTTCGATTCCGGCGGACCCGACCGCAGTCTCGGGCTGCTCTACCTCGAAGCACCGGGCTGGCCCGCCAGCATAGGCAGCCACGCGAAGGCGCGGACGCATCTGGAGCACGCCGTGAAGCTCGCGCCGGGATTCCCGGAGAACCGTCTGTGCCTCGCCGAAGCGCTCGTGAAGTGGAAGAAGCGCGACGACGCCGCGGCCCAGCTCAAGGCGCTCGACGCGTCGTGGTCCGACGCGAAGGCGCGCTACACCGGCGACGACTGGGCGGCGTCGTGGACGGATTGGGAAAAACGGCTCGCGGCGCTCAAGAGCAAGCTGAAGGCGAAGTGACGGTCGCGGTCCGGACCGCGCTTCGTGCCCGCCTGTACGGGGTAGACGCCCACCGGACGCCATCCCGGCGACGGCCAGCCTTGTGGCCCGGTGGCACCCGCTGCTAGATACCCGTCTCCATGTCCGCCGAGCCGAGCAACGAGACCCGCGCCCAGAGCGCCGCCGAACTGCTCCGCCGCAGCCTCGGCCGCGGCCGGCTCGCCCACGCGTACCTCTTCCTCGGCGACGACCTCGGCGTGCTCGAGGACGCCGCGCGCAAGCTCGCCCAGACGCTCAACTGCCTCCGGCCGGCCACCCGCGGCGAGAACGGCGTCCCGGTGGACGCCTGCGGCGACTGCAACAACTGCCGCCGCATCGCCTCGCGCAATCATCCGGACGTCGTCTGGATCCGGCCGGAGATGAAATCCCGCGTCATCAGCGTCGCCCAGACCCGCGACGTGATCGACCGGATGAACCTCAAGACGACCGAGGCCGCCCACAAGGTCGCCGTCTTCGCCGGCGCGGACCGGATGAACACCAGCGCGGCCAACGCCTTCCTCAAGACGCTCGAAGAACCGCCCGCCGGTTCCGTGCTCATCCTGCTCAGCACCGAGCCCGACCGCCTGCTCGAGACGATCCTCTCGCGCTGCCAACGGCTCAGCTTCGCCAGCGGTTCGGTCCGGGTGGACGACGCCGTCGCCGGCTGGGTCGGCCAGTTCGCCGATCTCGCGAAGCCCGCGTCTCCGGACCTGATGGGCCGCTACCGGCTTCTCGGTTCGCTGTTGAACACGCTGGCCAAGACCAAGGAATCCATCGAGGAGACGCTCACCGCGCAGTCGCCGCTGATGCGATATCCGGACGCCGAGGCCGACCAACGCGACCGCTGGGAGGACGAGCTCACCGCCGCCATCGAGGCCGAATACCGGCGACGCCGCGGCGATTTCCTCGCCGGGTTGCAGGCATGGCTCCGCGATGTCTGGCTGCACACCTTGGGCGCGGCCGACGGTCTCGCCTTCCTCCCGCGTTTCGCGGTGCCCGCCGCCGCCGTGGCGCGCCGTCTCGCGCCGGCCGATGCCCGCGCCAACCTCGAGGCCTGGGAATCCACGCAACGCCTGCTCCACACCAACGCGCAGGAGGCGCTGGTCCTGGAGGTCGGCCTGCTCAAGCTCAAGCTGTGAGCGCTTCCCCTGCCCCGTCGGCCGCCCCGCTCCGCGTCGGTGCGCGGGAGATCTACGCGCTGGTCTTCGGGCTTTTCCTCGGGCTCGCGCTGCTCAAGTTCGGCAACCCCGTCATCCTCGACCGCAACATCGAGCCGCCGCGCGACCTCGCCGAGGCGATGGGCGTCTCGTGGCCGGTGAAGTGGGGCAACGTCCTGCTCCTCGTGCTCGGGCTCGCGGGTTTGCCGGTCGCCTTCGCCAAGCGGTCCGCTCCCGCACGACGCCTGCCGCGCGCCCTCTGGTTGCTGCCGCTCGCGTGGTTCGCCTGGCAGATGATCTCGGCCACGTCCTCGGTGGACGCGCGGCTCACCGGGGTGACGCTCGCGCACTTCGCCGGCTGCGTCGGATGCTTCCTCATCGGGCTCTTCGTGCTCGGCCGCGACGGTTGGCCGAAGCTGCTGCTTTTGGGAGTGCTCGGCGCGCTGGCGCTGTGCTTGGTGAAAGGCGCGAACCAGCACCACGTCGAGTTCAAGCAGGACCGCCAGACCCTCATCGACGGCGAGCGCACCGGCTGGACGAACTTCGCTCCCGAAGTCCTCGACCAGATGCAGCGCGACAGGCTCGTCCTCCGCACCAACGGCGTGGTCGTCGCCAACCCGGTGATCCTGCTCAAGCTCGAACGGGCGCGCATCAACGGCACGCTCGTCTATCCCAACGCGCTCGCCGGCGCGCTGCTGCTGCTGCTGCCCGCCGCGCTCGCCCTCGCGGTCTTCGGCACGGCCGAGCTCAAGCCGCCGATCCGCTGGCTGGTGATCGCGCTCACGATCTTCCTCGGCTTCGGCTGCCTCTATTGGACCGGCTCGAAATCCGGCTGGCTCATCGCGCTCGGTCTCGCGGGCGGATGGCTGTTGCACCGTTCACGCTGGCCGCGACGGCGCAAGATCGTCGCGGTGGCCGCGATCGCGGTGCTGGGATTGGCGGCCTTCGCGGTGCGTTTCCAGAGCTACTTCGCGGCCGGCGCCACGAGCGTCGGCGCACGCTTCGACTACTGGCGCGCAGCGGCGCAGACGACGATGGCGGACCCGGTCCTCGGCAGCGGGCCGGGGACGTTCCAGCGTCCCTACGCGCGGCTGAAGGCTCCGGAATCCGAGATGGCCCGGCTCGTCCACAACGACTACCTGGAGCAGTTCTCCGACTCGGGCGTCGTGGGTGGCGCGCTGTACCTCGCATGGATCGGGATGGTCGTGGCCGCGCTCGCCAAGGGGCTCACCCGGGCGACGGAACCTCTGGCCTTCGCGCTGGCGCTCGGGCTGGTCGGTTGGTTCGCGCAGGGCTTCGTCGAGTTAGGGATCTTCATCCCGGCCTTGGCGTGGACTGCCTTCACCCTCGCCGGGACGTTGCTGGCGGCGCGGGACAAGGCCGCCTGAACGACCTCTGATTCCTATGGCCCGATCGCCACGAGAACGTTGGATGACGGCGATCGCGGTCCTTCTCGTTCTCTGTTTGGCAACGGTCATCGTGCTGCTCATCGGGAAGGCGAGACCCGAGCCGAAGCTGATGCTCACGTATCTGGGCAAGAGCGGAGACCCCGGAGGGATCGTCGCGAAGTTCGCGGTGACCAACGTGGGTTAGGCGTCGGCGATCGCCGCCGGCATAGCTGGATCGATCGAGGTCTTCGGCCTCACGAACAGCGTATACGTCGGTGGTGGTGCAACAGCCACACGCCTGGCCCCGGGCGGCGGTGACGTGGTGCAAGCATTCCTTCCACCGGGACTCAAAGGTCGCTGGCGATACACATGCCGGTATGGGCACGACGGGCTCCGATCCAAGATATATAATTGGCAATGGGGCCCAGGTGGTCCAGGGCCGAGAGCGAACTGGATGGTCCCTTCATTCCTGAAAGGGCTTCCTCTGGATGTGGTGGCCACGTCCGGGTGGATCGATGAGTGACGACGGCGCTCGCCCCAACCACGGACGGTCCTGGTTTTCAGGCAAGTCCAATGGCCGAAGCCCACGGATTCTTTCAGAAGGAAACGAAGCCGGAGCAGACGCGCTCCAATAATTCCGACAGTGCTGCCGCCACTGACTATTCCCTCTTCTCCCCCCATCGTCTCCTTCGTTCCCTCCTGTAAGAGCCTGTCTGAAAAGTAGGACAGTGCC
>JANNAJ010000556.1:0-3019 GCA_031384285.1 Verrucomicrobiota bacterium | reverse complement strand
CAGGGGAAAGCTTGATGGTGGTGCGGACTTGATTAGGCGCGGAGACTACAAGCTCGTCTTTTTGGATGGCAACAATCTTGTACGTCACACCGTACAACACCAAGGATTCGTCGGCGCGTTTCGCGGTGAAATTCTTGTTCTCGGCCTCGTAACGCAGGTCCGCGGCGAAATCCATGCCTTTGGTGTAGGCCTTGTCTTTGGTCAAGGTGACGCGCTCGTTTCCGGTCAACACCTCGACCACGACTTCGGTCGGATTGTCCTTCGGGCCGTGCACCTCGCGGAGGACGAAGAGATCGTTCTTGGTCCCCTCGGTCAGCGAGATTGTCGTCGGACGGCGCTTCGGCGCCTGTTTCTCGTAGTCCCGCGCGACGACGAACTGGTAGCGGTAGGGCTCACCGGTGCCGGCGACCGATGCGTAGGTCACGGAAAGATTGAGGGGGAGCGTTTTGGTCAGCGCGAGACCTTCGGCGCCGCGGCCCCCCTTGTCACCGACCGGCGCGATGCTGGAGTCGGCCTTGCGGATCCACGTGCCCGGATTGAACGTCTTGTGTTCACCGGAGAGCGTGACCAGCGAAGGCTTCGATAGCCGCTCTAACGAAGCGATGCTCCCGGCCAGTTCGACCGGCTTGAGGGGTTTCTGTTTCCCTCCGACCTTCTGCTGGAGCTGCTCCGCCAACTTTTGCCGTTCATCGCCGGCGCGCATCGTGAGCAACAGCGACGTCGCGGCGACGCCGAGCAAGACGACCCCGAGGACGATCTTCTCGTAATGCTTTTTGAGGAATTGCATGTGTCAGCGGGCGGAAGGAGTGGTCGGTTTGGCCGGAGCCTCGGTCACCGGTGCGACCGGAGCGACCGCGAACTTGACCACTTCGAGACCGATGGTCACACGGAGCGGCTTCTCTTCGAGGACGGTCTCTCCGGCGCGGGTCGGCGCCGGTGCCGCTACCGGGGCCTGCGGCTGGGGTGTGCCGTAGCGGTTCCCACCGCCCATAAGCCCATAACGTCGGGCCATCGCCATGTCCATGCCGGGGCGGCCCGGGACGGGCCCGGAAGCGACAGCGGCCGCGTTCGGATCCGTGGTCGTGGAGGTCGAACCTCTCTCGACATTGATCGTCTTCAGCACATAGGCCTGGGGAGCGTTCAGGAACCCGGCGAGCACGTTGCCCAACTCGGTGCTGAAGCACTGGAACGAGATCTCGTAGGGATGGATCGACGCACCGGCCACAGCATTCGTGCCGACCTTCTTCGCCAAGAGGTCCGCGCTGCCGACCGCTTCACCTGAAGCCACCCCGGACCGCTTCAGGGCCACCAAGGAATGGATCTTGGCGTCGAACAGAACACGACAGATGTTGTCCAGGTCGTTCAGCTGGGTGGCCAAAGGTGCGAGCGTGTTGGTGGCCAGTTGGAGATTCTTCCGCTGCTCGGCGAAGGTGAAGTCGTATTTCTCGGGCAGCTTCACACCCATCCGCTCCGATTGGCGTGTCAACCCGGCGATGGTCGCCTCGAGGAGGGACTTGAACGAAGCGTTGTCCAAGGACTCGGGCCTCACGAGCTGGCCGAAGCGGGAACGGGCATCTTTTTTGAACGCCTCGACCCGTTTCTGCTCTTCCTTGACCTTCTCGATGTTCTCGGAGTTCGGATAAGGCTCGCGCTTCACCAAGCCGTCGAGCTGCTGGTTCTTTGCGTCGAGCTCGGCGCTGACGCGGTCCGCCTCGTCCATCGTGGTGAACAGGTAGAAGACCCCGGCCCCGAGCAACGCAACGGAGACCGCCAAGCCGACCACGAACAGAAGATTTCGCTTGATCCAGGCCATATCAGAGCTTGATGGGACGCTTCAATTTCAGGCTGAGCGGGAACGAGAACGTCGGGGCGTTCGCTTCCGCCTTCTCCATCGAACCGGACAGCTGCGTGTCCTTGGGGTCGAACAGAGGGCTGGCCTTGAGCTCGCGCTCCAAAGCGTAGATCAGCTGGTTGTTGGCCGACTCGTTGATGCTCACCGCACGGAACGTCACCTTGATCGTGGCGAGTTCGTTGGTGTTGGCCGCCGCGGCCTTCGGGGTGGCGGACTTCGCTTCACCCGGCGCTCCGGCGCCTGCGTCGGCAGCACCGGCGCCGCCTTCGGCCCCGCCTTCTCCGCCCGCAGGTCCTTTCGGGATGAGGCCGTAACGCCGAGCCAGGATCGGGTCCATGCGGTAGCGGTCCTGCGCCGTCATGGTCTTCTCCTCTTCTGCGCCTTGGCCGGCAGCGACCGCCGGCTCGGTCGAGAGGAAGGTATCGACCCAGACGCCGACCGGAACCCCGAGCGCTTGGCGCTGGAGGTCTTCGGTCTGTTTCAGGACGCGGCGGACCTCGGTGAAGATGTCGGCCCAATAAGTCCGCTCCTGGAGCCAGTTGCCCAACAGGACGGCTTCGTCAGCGGCTTTCTTGAGCTTTCCTTCCTCGGCTTCGAGCTTGGTCTTCTTCTGCTCGAGCGGTTCGGCTTGGGCCGCCACCTTGGCCAAGCCGTCGCGGCGGGCATCGGCGACCTTGGCGTAGAACCAGCCGACCGCGAACACGCCTGCGGCCAGGACGAACGCCGCGGCGATCAGGTACGGCTTCTTGGAGTTGAACTGTTGGCGGGTGAGGGACGCCTTCGGGATCAGGTTCAGCTCGACCGGGCACTGGGCGACGTTGCGCAACCCGAGGCCGACGACCTCGCCGAAGCACTGCGCGTATTTCTCGAGGCCCGCGACGTCGACGCCCGGGTCGATCTCCACGTTGCGGAACGGGTTCAGGAAATCGACCGGCAGGTTGAGCTTCTCTTGGAAGAACTGGGAAGCGTACGGCATGATCGAACCGCCGCCGCACAGGAAGACCCGCACCGGCGCGCTTCCGCCCTGCTGGGTCCGGTAGAACTGGATCGTCTGAGTGACCTGGAGGTGCAGGCGGGTGAGCACGTTGCGGGCGACCTTGGAGACCGCGGCCTGCTTGGGGTCATCCGGTTCCTCGTAGGCGCCTCCCAGGCTGACGAAGCCGTCGG